>CAZCWA010000001.1:0-12724 GCA_964502265.1 uncultured Myxococcaceae bacterium
GTGAAGAGCAGGTCGAACCACTGCCCGTGGTTGCCGCCAGCGAGGAAGTAGTAGCTCTCGTCGCGCGGGTAGCCCACCAGCCGCTCGGTGGCCCAGAGGAAGAGGAAGGGGACCGCGAAGAGCAGCCATGAGGCGATGCGGTCGCCACGCTGCGGATGCTCCGCCCGGGCGAAGAGCCAGTCGCGCGCGCTCACCGGCCGTCTCCATCGAACGCGGTCACCTCCAGGCACACCTGCCGCGCGTCCGCGTTCTGCGCCCGAAGCGACAATCGCAGCCCACCCGGAACCGGAACCGGCATTGGAGCCAGACGCGCGCGAACGAAGCCTTCGTGGCCCGGCGCAAGCTCCACCTCGGCCGATGCATCGGCTGACCCGTCGTTCGACTCCAGGCGCACGAAGGTGGGGGTGATGCCCGCGCGCTTCACCGCGTGCTCCCAGAGGATGCCGGCCTCGAGCAGCAGCTCCCCGCCTCCGGTCCCGGAAGGTGCACCTTCGAAGTCGATCACCAGCCGCGCGTCGCCACCGGGCGGGTGCGCATAGACGCAGCGTCGCGGCTCGTAGAAGACCTCGTGCCATTCTGTGCGGACGTACATGTGCGCGCCGCCGGGGCAGCGCCACGCGTCGCCGGAGCGCCGGCACTCGGTCCGCCTGCCATCCGCGCGCTCGATGAAGACCCTGGCCGTGCCCTGCTCGACCGCGTCCGCCGCGCTCCAGAGGACCTCGCGGTGATGGCCGTTCTCGTAGAGCGAAAGCTCGAGACCGCCGAACCGGAGAGGCTCGCCCACGCGTCTGCGCTGCGGAAGAAATACGTCCTCGAAGCCGCCCACGTCCGCGCGCGGAAGGTCCGGCTGGGCGATCACCCAGATCCGTGGATGGCGCACCAGCGGATCTGCGTGCGAGCCGACGTGGCCCACCACGGGAAGGTGTTCGGGAACGAAGAGGCGGGCGCGCTCGGTCCACCAGGGGAAGAGCAGCACGACGTCACCTTGCCGCGCGTGCTCCTCGAGGTGCTGCGCGATCCGGGGATACGCGTCCTCCTCCGGCAGCTTCGAGGGCAGGGTGAGGTGGAAGAAGAGCGCGTACAGCGCGGCGGCGACGAGCAGCGCAGTCTGCAGGGGCCAGACGACCGCGCCTCGATCAGGACTTCGCAAGACGGATCTTCTGCTCGCTCTTCTCGCGGCAGAACGTACAGAAGATGGCGTCCCCCTGCTGATACGACGGCGTCCAGTTCGGGTACATCGAGCAGCGCGCGTCGAGGCAGTGGTGCAGATCCCACAGGTGCCCCACCTGGTGGAGCGCGTGGCGGGCCACGTACTTCAGCCCCTCCTCGAGGTCCTTCTTCGGGTGGGTGGACACCACCGCCTTGTCGCGTCCCTGCAGCGCGAACCCGTGCGTGGGCGCCTTCCCCGAGGGCAGCTTCCTGTCCGCGAGCTTCCGCTGGGTGAGGAACACGACCTTGTCGTCCTTGTACGCCGCGACCTTCGGGAGCTGCTCGAGGAGCTCCTCGACGTCCAGCGGCTCGGCGAGGCCGGACGGCACCTTGACGTCCCCGGTGTGCTCGCAGCCCACGCCGAACGCGGTGTAGAGCGTCTGGCAGAACTTCTCGAGCTGCTTGGGTTCGAACTCGTCGAGGGTGACGACGCGGATCATCCGTTGGGCTCCTCTTCCTTCTTCTTCGGCGGGCGTCCGCGCTTCTTCGGAGCTGCGGGCGCCTCGCCCTCGGTCGCCGCCGGCTTCGCCTTGGGCGGACGTCCCCGCTTCTTCGGCGCGTCTGCGGCGGCGGGCGCTGCGTCTGCGGCGGTCTTCGCCTTCGGTGGGCGGCCCCGCTTGCGCTTGGGCGGCAACGCGTCCTCCGGGACCAGCGCGGCACCCATGGGCTGGGTCACCTCGTCGTCCGAGAGGGCGGCCTTCTTCGGGCGACCGCGCTTGGCGGCGGCGGGCTTCTCCTCGCCCTCCTCGTCGCCCTCACCTTCGGCGGCCTCCTCCTCGCCTTCCTCCGGCTCCTCCTCCGAAGGCAGATCGAGATCGTCGCCCATGCCGAGCAGGTCGTCGCCGATCTCCAGGTCGTCGTCGCCCGTGCCGCGGCGCTTGAACTCCTCGGCGGTGCGCTTGGGGCGGTCCTTGCCGGGAGGGAAGAGCGCCACGTCGACGGCGTCCTCCGCGCTCTTCTGCTCGATCCCGAGGGAGGCGGAGATCTCCTCCACCAGCAGGTGCCGCGCGTTGTCGTAGAGCTCCCGCTCCTTGGTGGGCAACGGCCGCAGCTCCGAGAGGATCTGCAGGCCCTTCACCACCTCGGCGAGGCCCATCAGCCCACCGGTCGTCATCCGGTCGACGTTGGTGCGCGCGCGCTGCTTCCAGTCGAGGTCCGCCTTCTCGGTGTCCGCGGTGAGGAAGGCGAACATCTTCGCCACGTCCTCGTCGGTGGAGACCTTCCGGATCCCGATGCTCTGCAGCTTGGGTCTGGGAACGAAGAGCCGCGCGCCGTCCTCCTCGCGCTGCATGGAGACGAAGACCAGCTTCTGGCCAGCGACTTCCTTCTCCTCGATACCCGTCACCTTGCAGACGCCCTGGTTTGGATAGACCACGCGGTCGCCGGCGGTGAGGGTCAAAGCGGATGCATCGGCCATGGCCTCCCTCGCGAAGAGGTTGGGGTCGTACCACCGCTGCGCACCGGTTGCTACACGGACGAGCGGCCTGCGCCCCGGGGGCGCGTATTACTCGCCGCGTGCGCGACGGGCGTTCAGGTCCACCAGCATCGCGTGCAGCCGCGCGTCGAGCCGTGCTTCGGCCTCGGCCCGGAGCACCTTCGGGTCCTCGACGTCCCGGGCCGCCGCCACCGTCGTCGTCGCAGCCGCGGCCGCCAGCGCCAGCCCCACGATGGCCACCGTCACGAGCTTCTTCATGATCCCGCTCCTCACGCGTTTGTGTGTGTGCGCGCAGGGTAGGAGCCGGTGCGGAACGATCAATTTTTCAGCTACAGGTCGCTACGGGTGACCGCGATCAGCAGCTCGCCCACGTTGTCGTCGAGCCCGTCATCCGGAAGCGAGAACGAGAGCTCCTCTTCACCTGTCACGTTCAGCGGCGCCGAGGTGGAGAGGACGCGCGCGATCCGGCCGGTGAAGAGGAGCACCTGTCGAAGCGCGTCGGGACCGGGATGCAGGCGAACCTCGTACGTCGCACGGGGGTCGAGGCCCTCGAGGGTGAAGCGCTGCTCCGCCGAAGGCCGCACCGCGTGGAGCCGGTGGTCGAGCGGGAGCGTGGTGATCTCTCCGCCCTCCGCCGGCTGAAGACGCACCCGCGCGCTGGGCCCCTCCCGCTCCTTCTCGCCGCCGATGGTGAACGCGTAGAACGCGGTGGAGGCAGTGACCCGCAGCGGCTCACCGGTGCCTTCGCTCAGCTCGCCGAAGACCTGCTGGGTGGATGGCGTCGCATCGCCCTCGAGCACATAGAAGACCGGCGCCTGCTGGCCTTCGAGCCACACGCGGTAGCTGCGCTCCGGATCCAGGCGCACGCGGGCCGCGGAGGTGGGCGCCACCGCGAAGCCGTGATGCCTCGCCTGCAGCGGGATGCGCGCGGCGGGCCAGGTCGCCTCGAACGGAACGTCCGGCCCGGGTTGCAGCACCACGTGCAGCGGCACCGTCCCGCCCTTCATCGGCTTCACCGTCTGAGAGGCGCGGCGCATGCCCGGCGCGGTGAGCTCCACCTGAAGCGGGCGGTCCGAGGGCAGCCGCGACACCAACAGCGGCGTCCTTCCTTCGGCCGGGCGCCCATCGAGAAACACCTGCGCGCCCGCGGGCACCGAGGTGAGCTGCAGCGAGAACGTGTCGCGGCCTCCCACCATCAGCACCACGCCCGCCGCGACGATCGCCGCCACCACCGGCACCGCCGCCAGCCACCACCGCCTGTCCTCGCGAAGCCTGCGCAGCAGCTTCGCCGGCACCTCCCGCCAGTCCGCCGCGTTGAAGCCGTTCGCGGTGCGATCGACCGCGCCCGCATCAGAGCCGCTGCGCCGTCCAGCCTTCGAGCCGTTGCGCGAGGTGCGCTCGAAGGAGGTCACGTCCGAGCTCGGCTCCGCGCCCCTCCGCGAAGCGGGTCTCGAAGTGGGCGACGGCCTCGAAGATGGCCTCGACGGGGTGGGGGAGACGCCGGCCACCACCGGAGCCCGCTTCCACGACGGCACCTGCTCGAGGAACTCGCCCGGCACCGCCACCGTGCGCCCGTCCGCGCCGAGCTCCTCCGTGAAGAGCCAGCTCGTGAGGTGCGCCAGCGAGGCGTTGGAGAAGGTGGGCGCGTGCGCGTAGAGGACGCCCGCCAGCGCCTCCTGCATCGCCTGGGCGCTCGGGTAGCGCTGCTCCGGATCCAGGGCCATCGCGGTGAGGACGATCCGCTCCAGCACGGGCGGGATCTCCGGGTTGAGGGACCTGGGCCGGGCGAAGTCACCGCGGACGATGCGGGTGAGGACGTCCATCATCTTCCCCTCGAAGGGGAGCCGGCCGCACAGCATCTCGTAGAGCACGATGCCGGCGGCGAAGACGTCCGTCCGCGCGTCGAGCTCCTTCCCGCGCGCCTGCTCCGGCGCGAAGTAGACGTACTTCCCCTTGAGCGCGCCGACCTCGGTCTCCTTGCGTCCGGCGGTGCGCGCCTTGGCGATGCCGAAGTCCACCAGCTTGACCTGGCCGTCGTAGCCGAGGAGCACGTTCTGCGGGGACACGTCGCGGTGGACGATCCCCAGCGGCCTGCCGCCCTCGTCCATCCGCGTGTGCGCGTAGTGGAGGCCCTTGCACATCTCCAGCGCGATGAAGCACGCGAAGGGCGAGGGGACGGATGGGATCCCCTCTTCGCGCAGCCGCCGGATCAGCTTCGACAGCGGCTGACCGTGCACGTGCTCCATCGCGAGGTAGTACTCGCCGTTGACCTCTCCGAAGTCGAAGACCTGGGCGATGTTGCCGTGCGAGAGGCCGACGACAATGCGCGCCTCGTCCCGGAACATCTGAACGAAGGCCGGGTTGCCCGAGTAGTGGGGGAGGATCTTCTTGATCACGACCCCTTTGGTGATCCCCGCCGCCGCCCGGTACCGCGCGCGGTAGATCTCCGCCATCCCGCCGGTGGCGATGCGCTCGATCAGCTCGTACTTCTCTCCGAAGGAGGTGCCCTCGGCCGCCATCTGGAATGGCTTCCTCACGCAGCGGGTTCGACGCGAGGCTAGCATGCCCGCGGCCTCCGTCCGCCCCCTGAGCACACATGCACGAACCCCGCTCCTCTCGCGCCACCCCGGTCGTCCTCGCCGTCCTCCTCACGCTCGGTGCCGCGCCGGCCTTCGCCGCGTCGCCGCACATCCTCCTCTTCCCTGCCGTCGGGCAGCCGGGCGAGGTGGCGATCCATGGGCGGGTCCTCAAGCAGGCCCCCGGGCAGGGGAGCAACACCCTCGCGCGCAACCTCCGGCGGCTGACCGCCTCGAACTGGGAGGGCGCGCCGGTCGAGGTGACTTTCGCTGGTCGTACGCTCGGCACGCGCTCCGGCCATGACGGTGTCTTCGAGGTCCGCTTCGAGATCCCCGAGCGCGACGTCCTGCCGGGCCTTCACCTGGTGGAGGCGCGCGTTCCCGGTGCGGCGGCGCAGCGGGCGGCGGTGCGGATCGTCCCGGACACAGCGCCCTTCTTCGTCATCTCGGACTTCGACGACACGGTGGCGCAGAGCCACGTGCTGCAGCGCCGCAAGATCGTCCAGACCGCGCTCCTCAAGGACGCGAGGACCCATCCGGTGGTGGCCGGCATGAGCGGCTTCTACCAGTGCCTCGTGGAGGACCGTGCGCCGGGGGCAGGTCTCGCGTTCGTCAGCGGCTCGCCCCACCAGTTCGGGCCGCGCATCGCGACCTTCCTGCAGCACAATGGCTTTCCGGTGGCCGGCCTCTACCTGCGCAACTGGGGCCCGAACACGATGTCCGGCTACAAGCAGCCGGCGATCCGCAAGCTGCTCAACCAGATGAAGCAGCCGGCGATCCTCGTGGGCGACTCGGGCGAGAAGGACCCGGAGGTCTACGCCGAGATCCGCCGCGAGTTCCCCGACCGCGTGAAGGACATCTACATCCGCGACGCGGGCAGGACGAAGGACCGCTCCCGCTTCGAGGGCATGGTCCTCTTCAAGGACGCCCGCGAGGCCGCGGTGCACGCGGTGGAGCGCGGCCACATCGGACGCGAGTGCTTCGAGCGCGTCTTCGGAAGCGCACAGTGAGTCGTCCCCGCGCACTGCTCGGCGCCGGTGCGCTGTCGCTGCTCACGCTGGCCTGCAAGAGCGATCCGCCGGCGCCCCCCTTGAGCGCGCTCTCTCCCAGGCCCCTTCCGTCCGCCGTGCCCGCGCCTTCGCCCGTTCCGGGAAGCCCCGCCTCTGGTGACGCGCGCGACGCGGCGTTCGAGGTCGTGCCGGTACATGTGTTCGGCGACGCGCTGCCGTCGAACGCGCTCCGGGTGGAGCTTCGGGGCGAGGAGGTCCGGATCGACGGCGCGCCGATCGACCTGAGCGGAGCTGCCGACGAGGTGGCGGAGCGGCTGCGCGCGCGCTTCGCGGATCGTCCGGCGCTGCTCGTGCCCGATGAGGACACCTTCCTCCTGCAGGCCGCCCCGCTGCTGGCCGGGCTGGATGGGGCGCAGGTCCGGACGCACCTGCTGCATCCGGAGGGGAAGGTCTCCTTCCGCCTCACGCTCAGCGACGAACGCGACTTCCAGGTCTGGTTGGACCAGCCGCGCGCGGGGCAGGTGCGCGTCGTTCACCGTGCGGACGGGTTCGAGCTTCAGTCGAACCTCGGCAAGCTCCCGGGCCTGGATCCCAACGGGCCTTCGGTGCCGCTGCGCGGTGGCCAGTGGGATCTCGCGCGGCTGCGGTCCGGACTTCAGACGCTCAAGGAACGCTTCGACGCGGACACCGAGAGCTGCATCGTCCCGTCGTTCGGCATGGAGCTCGCCACGGTCTCTCGCGCGCTGACCGGCTACTACCGCGCGCCGGGCAGCCGCCTCTACTCCGAGCTGTGCCTCGTCTACCCGCGACCGCGCTGACCTTACCTGCCGCGCAGGAAGCGACGGACCGCGAGCGCGCCGCCCCCGATGACGACCATGGGCAAGAGCCCGAGGACCGCCCGCCAGCTCCCGAAGACGGCCGCGACCAGGAACACCACCAGGACCACGGTTCCCAGCGCCGCGAGCTCGACGCGTGCGGGGCCCATCCGGATCGGCCGCCCGCGAAAGCGGAACAGGGGATGGGTGTCGCCCATCCGCGAGGCGAGGTCCGACTCGGTCTGCCGCCGGATGTCGCGCGCCATCTGCTCGTAGAGCGCCCGGCGTTCTCGCGCCTCCTGCTCCGCTGCCTGCTGCCGCTGCGCGAGCGAACGGGCCTGTGCCGCGGCCTCCTCTTCGCGTTGCGCCCGGAGCGCGGACCAGAGCTGCTCGTTGAACGCACGCTGGGCCGGCGTGTCCAGGTCGGCGTGGCAGTGCTGGCACTCGCGCGCGAACCGCGTGCTGTCCCCCTCGCAGTTCGCACAGCGGATGAACGGCTGATCCTCCCCGCGCTCCCGCTGCAGCGTGAGCTCCGTCTGCCGTGCCTGCGGCTCGAACCTCGGCAGCTCGCGCGCGCTCTCCTCCGTCCGCTCGACTGCCGGCTGTGCCCCGGTCTGCAGCGCGTCGAAGCGTGCGGCGCGCGCTGTGTCGTCCGGGGCCGGCCGGTCCGGATCGCTCGACGACGGCGCAGGGCGCTCCCGCTCGAGGTGGAGGAAGCGGTTGAACCGTCCCAAGGCTAGCGCTCCTCCGCGGCGCGGGTAGACGCCATGCGCGTGCGCTGCTTCGCCCACTCGCGCAGCCGGCCAATCTCGTGCGCCATGGTGGTGGAGAGCGGAAAGGTCTCGCGCAGGGCCGCCTCGACGTGGCGCTGCTGCAGGTCCACGCCCTCGGCGAACGCGTCGTAGAGGCCGGAGACGATCGCCTGTTCGATCTCCGATCCGCTGAAGCCCTCCGCGCCGAGCGCCAGCGCCGGAAGGTCGAACTGCGCGGTGTCCCGGTCGCGCCGGCGCAGGTGGATCCGGAAGATCTCCTCGCGCTCGGTGGCGCTGGGCAGATCGATGAAGAAGATCTCGTCGAAGCGCCCCTTGCGCAGAAGCTCCGGCGGCAGCAGGTCGATGCGGTTGGCGGTCGCCACCACGAACACCGGGGCGGTCTTCTCCTGCAGCCAGGTGAGCAGCGCGCCGAAGATCCGCTGGGTCACGCCCGTGTCTCCGCTCCCGCTTCCGCCCGCTCCGGCGAGCCCCTTCTCCAGCTCGTCGATCCAGAGCACGCACGGCGCCACGCCCTCGGCCACGCGGATCGCCCGGCGCAGGTTCTCCTCGGACGATCCCACCAGGCCGCTGAAGATCCGGCCCACGTCCAACCGCAGCAGCGGCAGCCGCCAGTGCGCGGAGATGGCCTTGGCCGTGAGCGACTTGCCGCAGCCCTGCACGCCGAGCAGCAGCACCCCGCGCGGCTCCGGCAGCCCGAAGCGCCGCGCCTCCTCGCCGAAGGCCGCCGTCCGCCGCGAGAGCCACTCCTTCAACCCATCGAGCCCGCCCACGTCGCCGAGCTTCTCGTCCGCCGGGTGGAACTCCAGCAGCCCGCTCTTGCGGATGACCTGCCGCTTCTCGTCCTGCACCAGCTTCACGTCCGCCGCGTCCAGCCGCGCGTCCTGGGCGATCGCCTTGGCGAAGGCGTTCTCCGCCTCCGAGAGCGTGAGCCCCAGGGCGGCCTTCACCAGGGCCTCGGCGTCCAGCCGGGTGAGCTCCACCGAAGCCTTGTTCCCCTTGCGCACCACCGCCACGATGTCCTTCAGGAGCTGCACCAGGTCCGCGTACGACGGCAGTGGCACGTCGAGGACGGTGACCTCCTTCTCCAGCTCCACCGGGATCGTCAGCACCGGCGAGAGCAGGATGACGGTGGTGTAGGTGCTCTTGAGGAAGTGCGCGAGGTCCCGCATCGCCCTCACCGTCACCGGCGAGTCGAGGTACGGGTGGAAGTCCTTGAGCACCACCAGGGAGGGATCCTTGAGCGTGGCGATGTGCTCGAGCACCCGCAGCGGCTCGCGCGTCTCCTCCGGCGGCGTCACCGCGCGTCCGCCGCTCACCTGGCGCAGGCCGCGGGTGGCCGTCCATTCGTAGACCGTGCGTCCGTGTCCCTTCGCAAGGTCCCCGAGGATCCCGTCCAGCCGCTGCTCCTCCCACGACACGAGGTACACCAGCGGGTAGCGCGCTCTCACCAGCACGTCGAGCTGGCGCACGAACTGGGGGAGGGCGTTGTTCGGATCTTGGGGGAGCGACGACACGCGGCGGAGAATACCGCGCCCCTTCCGTGAGCACCGCGCCGTTTCGGGCTATGCCTTCAGGTCTATGCGCGCTCTCTCGACCGTCCTGCTGGTGGCCGCTGCGTCGATGCTCCTCGTGGCGAATGGCTGCTCCTCCTCCACCGGAACCTCCGCCTGCGGCCCGGACACCTGCAACGGCTGCTGCTCCTCCAGCGGGCAGTGCCTGTCCGGGGACACCGAGGCGGGTTGCGGTACGGCGGGCGCCCTGTGCTCGGTGTGCCTGGCCGGGCAGGTCTGCGCCGCCAACACCTGCCAGACGCCCACCGGCGGGCTCGACGACGGCGGCACGCGCACCGACGGCGGCACCGACGAGGACGGCGGAACGGCAGACGCGGGGATTGATGAAGACGGCGGGATGGATGGCGGTGTGGGCACCGAGGGGCCCATCGTCGTGCCCGCGGAGACCTGGACCTGGGTGGACTTCCCCAAGGCCGTCTGCGGGAACGGCTCGTCCACCGGGATCGGCATCAACCCCACCAGCGCGAGCACCGACGTGTTCGTCTACATGGAGGGCGGCGGGGCCTGCTGGGACGCGATCACCTGCCACACGCTGCAACTGGCAACGAACTTCAACTCCGGCTACGGCGCCGCCAAGTTCGCTGCCTCGCCGTACCGCAACGCCTTCGCGGTGGACCGCGCGCAGCAGGCAAACCCGTTCCGCGACATGAGCTTCGTCTACATCCCGTACTGCAGCGGCGACGTGCACGCCGGTGACTCGGTGGTGACGTACGGGGACAACCCGCAGGTCTACCACAAGGGTGCGCGCAACGTGGAGGCGTACCTCGAGCGGCTCCCCGCCACCTTCCCGAACGCGACCCGCATCTTCCTCACCGGCAGCAGCGCGGGCGGCTTCGGCGCCCAGCTCAACTTCGAGCGCTTCGCCGCGGCCTTTCCGAACGCGGAGATCCACGTGCTCGCGGACTCGGCGCAGATGGTCAACCCCAGCGGCTCGCTGCTCGCGACCTGGCAGGCGTCATGGAACCTGCTGCTCCCCGAGGACTGCATCGACTGCTACACCGACTTCACGCTCTTCCCCGAGTACCTCGCCACCACGTACACCGACCGCCGCTTCGGGCTGACCGCATACACGCGGGACGGCACGCTCACCGGCTTCTTCGGCTACACCACCAACGCGGCCGCCTACGAGCAGGCGACGCTCGGCCTGCTGGCGGACCGGTACGACCCCCACCCGAACGCGCACTACTTCCTGCTGGAGGGGAACCAGCACACCATGCTCGGCAGCCTGGGGACGGTGGCCGCGCCGGGCGGGAAGACGCTCAACGACTGGGTCACCGAGTGGGTGAACGGCGACTCGAGCTGGTCCAGCGTGGCGCCGTAACCGCGCGCCTCAGAGCGCTTCGATCAGCCCGACGGCGCGCGCCACGCCGTCCTCATTCATCAGGGAGGCGGCGAGCTCACGGCATCGCTGGGACAGGGAACGGTCGTCCACCGCATCCCGGATCCGCCGCGCGAGCAGGTCGGGACGAGCCCGTTTGAAGGAGAGCGGGGGGCCCGCGGCGCCCACCTGACGGAGCCGGTCCGCCCAGGCCTGCTGCTCCGGAATGAAGGGCACCACGATGGACGGCACGCCCGCCCGCAGCGCGGTGTGTGAAGTCCCCGCCCCGCCGTGGTGCACCATCGCCGCGCAGTGGCGGAGCAGCGCGCCGTGCGGTGCCCAGGGGAGGAAGAAGAGCCCGTCCTCCACCGACTCCACCTCCGACCGCTTCGTCTGCACGATGGCCCGCACCCCGGCTCGCCGGGCCGCCTCGACCAGCAGCTCGCGCGAGCGGTTCGGTGAGAGGTGCTCCATCGAGCCCAACGAGAGCAGCACCGGCTTGTCTCCATCGTCGAGGAAGCGGCGCAACAGCGGGGACGGCTCCCAGGGCTCGTCTTCGGCCGTGAAGGTGAGCTGTCCGCTGACCTGGTGGCTCGGGTCCCAGTCCGTCTGCGGGGGCACCAGCACCGGCGAGAACGCATGGAGGTTGAGCCGCTCGGCGTAGAGCAGATCCGGCAGGACGTGGCGGACCCCGGGCAGGCCATGGCGTTCGAAGAACGCGGCCGGGCGCTTCCGGAACTGGAGGTCGAGCGCGAGCCCTGCGAGACGCCACAGCGCCGGGTTCAGCGGACCCAGGTTGGGCAGGCCCGCGGGAGGCGCGAACCGCGAGGGCACCAGCCCCGGATAGAAGTGCACCGCGACGTCCTTCCTGCCGGTTCGCAGCGCAGCGGCGTGCGTGTACCAGGACGAGTAGTGCCAGACGACGACGTCGGCCCACTCGCACAGCTCCAGCGCGGCGGCGTAGAGGGAGTCCACGAAGGGGTAGAAGGCGCGTTCGACGAGCTCGCGCGAGACCCGGAGGGGGTTGGCGCTCCTGCCGTCCACGGACACGGTGTCGAGGGTGAAGTCGAGCCGCTCCGGAATCACCCGCAGCGGAAGCCCGAGGCGCTCGCACAGTCCCGTGTAGTCCCGGCCGTCCACGGGCGTGAGGTCGAGCCGGACCGCGTGCCCCGCGCGCCGAAGTCCCGCCCCCAGCGCGACGAGCGGCCGCAGATCCCCCTCGGAGCCCCACCCCTGGATGCCCACCCGCAGGCTCACGGCGCCTCCGCGCGGACGCCGAGCGCCGCCACCATCCGCCGAGCGCCCGCCATCAATGCCCGGCGATGTTGGGAAGACGGGGCCTGTACCACCCGGCCGGTGAGCACCTTGGAGAGCGCACCATGCAGCCAGTCGTGGAAGTCCCCGGCGGCGCGGCGGGCCTGGGCCTGCGTCCGCGTGCCCTGCGAGAGCGCCTCGAAGAGCCGCGTGAGCTCTTCGCCGGCGAGCCGCATCACCTCTTCCGCCCGCGCAGGCGGGGGACCGTCGAGCGGCTCCAGCCACGCAAAGCGGTACCAGCCGGGGTGCGCGAGCGCGAAGTCCACCTGGCTCTGGACCAGACGCTCGAGCCTGCGGGCGGCGCCCGGTCCTGCCTTCGCCAACGCCCGCCCGGTCTCGGCGAACTGCCGCTCCAGGATCTCCGCCAGTGCCTGCCCCAGCAGGTCCGGCAGGTCGTGGAAGTAGTTGTACGCGTTGGTGTGGGCGCGGCCGAGGGCCCGGGCCACCTCGCGCAGGTTGACGCCCTGCGACCCTCCGCGCTCGTCGATGAGCCGCAGCGCCTGTTCGAGGTAGGCGCTGCGGCCAATCTTCTCTTCCTGCCTCATGACCCGTGGTCATTACCACCGGTCATGACCGCCGGTCACCTGGCGCGTGCCTCGGGCGTGCTGAACCAGACGGGCAGCCAGTCGTGCGCCTCGCCCTCGGGGAGCAGCGGCGTGCGGCCGGTCCCATCCGCCCGGACGAGGTAGAGCCGCGGCGGGCC
>CAZCWA010000001.1:12824-31117 GCA_964502265.1 uncultured Myxococcaceae bacterium
GCAGCGGCGTGCGGCCGGTCCCATCCGCCCGGACGAGGTAGAGCCGCGGCGGGCCGCCCTGATCGGAGACGAACACGAGGTGCCGCCCATCCGGCGAGAAGGCCGGCATGTCCTCCACCGCGTCGCCCTGGGTGAGCAGCGTCACCTTGCCGCTCGCTGCCTCCACCGTGGCGACCCGCGCGCGGCCACCCTCCGCCTTCACCGCCAGCGCGAGGTGGGTACCGTCGGGCGACCACACGTGCTCGCGCGCCGAGCCCTCGGGTCCCACCCGCCGCTGACCCGCTCCGTCCGCCGCCATGAGGTACAGCGCGTCGTCTCCCGCCCGGTCGGAGAGGAAGGCGATCTGCTTGCCCGTCGGGCTCCACTTCGGCGTGACGTCTTCACGGTGGAAGGCGGTGAGCCGGTGCAGCTCCGAGCCGTCCGCGCGGATGCGGAAGATCTCCGGATCGCCCTCGCGGCTGGAGGCGAAGGTGATCCACTCACCATCCGAGGACCAGCTCGGGTCGAAGTCGCCCGCCTCGGCGTCGGTCAGCCGGCGCACCGGCACCTTGCCTTCCGGCGCGGTGAGATCCGCCACATAGAGATTGGAGAACTGCTCGTGCCCGGACTCGAAGGCGAGCTTCGTCCCGTCGGGGGAGAAGACCGGCTGCCGCGAACGCATCGACCGCGGACCGACCTCGCGCAGGGTGAAGTCCGGAAGGGTCCAGACCACGAGCTGCTCGACGTGACCTTCACCCTCGCCGATGGCCGCCACGCCCGCGAGGAACCTCCCGTTCCTCGACGCGGCCATCACCACCGCGTCCATCCCCTCCGGCACCGGCAACACCCGGAGGCCGGAACCGTCCGGACGCACCACGTGGGGAACCTTCCGGTGGTCGACCTCGCGGATGAAGGCGATGAGGCCGGCAAGGCCCTCGCGCTCCTCGTTGGGCAGCCCGGCGCCGTCGTCCGGGGGCGCGACCTCCACCTTCGCCGTCTCGGGCACCGGGTGGTCCGGCCGATCGGTGGGGGGCGGCGGCACCTGTGCCTGGGCAGGGGCTTCCCCTCGCCGGCAGCCGGTGCCCGCGCCGATCACCATCAGCCCGAGGCAGGCCAGGCTCGTGAACGCGGCGACGCGCGCCCCCCGGAAGGAGCGCGCGCGCCTGACGTCACGATTCGAACTCTGATCAGCGAACACGGACGGCATCAGCAATCACGACGTGGCCGGTGGCGGCCCAGCGGGAGACGACGATCTTGTTCCAGCCCGCGCTGAAGTTCCAGGTCCCCACGGTGTTCCACTTCCCGCCGTTGACCTGCTGGTTCACGTTCTTGGTGCCCAGGTTGGTCCCCGCCGCGTTGAACGCCACGAACGGCGCTGCAGGCGAGCGGTTGGCGCCCGCGACCCACCAGGCGTCGATGGTCCGGGTCTGCGCGGTGGGCAGGTAGAACCAGAAGGTGGCGCCGTCGGACACCGCCGCGGTGCTCGCGTAGTAGTAGCCGGTGCCGTAGTAGCCGGCGCTGGAGTTGGTGCTGATCCAGTTGGAGGAGACCTGGATGTAGCCCTTCTTCTGGTCGTTGTTGCTGTTGTTGGAGTCGATGATGATCGAGCCGGTCGGCGCCGGGGTCGGCGTGCTGGTGCAGTAGCTGTTGATCTTGTTCAGGTACGTGGTCCACGGCCAGTTCGGACCCGGGTCCGTGCGGTTCCACGGCTGCAGCTTGCCGTGGCCGACGATGTGGTAGCGGTCGCGGGCGATCCCGTGCTTCTTGGTGATGTTGCAGACGAGCTGCGCGGACGCGTTGAGCTGGCCGTCCGGGAAGCTGGTCTGCGACGCGTAGCCCGCGTGCTCGATGCCGATGGTGAAGTGGTTGGACGAGTAGCCGTTGCGCCAGCACTCGACGTTGTTGTTGTAGCCGCACGAGTAGTTGGCGGCGATGTGCCACGCGCGCTGCGACTCGCGGACGAGCTGCGAGATCTCCGAGCCGTTGCTGTTGACCACGTAGTGCGCGCTCGCGCCCGAGGCCCGGTTGTTGAGCCAGCCCCAGCAGCCCGAGTACGCGCCCTCGCAGGTGTGGATGATCACCATGCCCGGCTTGCCGATGTTTCCGGACGGCCGCGCGTTGTAGTTCGGCGAGGGACGCCACACCGCCTTCGAGTAGTCCGGCGCCACCGACAGCTCCTGCTGCGAGGTCCCCAGCTCACCTTCCAGCTCCAGGCTCAGCGCCTGGCCGGACTGCGCCAGCTCCTCGGAGGGCGCGCCCACGCCGAGCCGCAGCGTGTGGAACACCTCGTCGTTGACGAAGCTGCGGCGGGCCTCGAGGTCCTCCACGTCCATCATCGTCGCCACTGCCGGCGCGAGGTTGCGCACGTCGGAGCGGTCCAGCGACAGCTCCTTCGCCGCCGCGTCGATCAGCGCCGCCGCCGCGCGGACGTTCTCCAGCGCGTCGGTGCGGATGGCCTCCGGCGTGGCGCCGGTCAGCTCGGAAGCGCGCTCCAGGTCCGCCGCGGACAGGCCCATCAGACCCACCGACACCGGCCGGCCCTCGAACTCCTCGTGGCCCTCCACCATCTCGTAGCGCGTCTGCGCGAAGGAGATCGCCTTGAGCACCGCGGGCGGGATGCCGAACTCACGGCCCGCCTTGTCGAACACCGTGTCGTACGTGCTGTCCGCGCGCAGCGCCGCCTCCGCCGCCTCCGCCGGATCGGAGAGCCGCTCGATGTCCGGCTCTCCCTGGTTGAAGGTCATGGAGGTCTCGCCACAGGCGGAGAGAGCCACCGCAAATCCCAACGTCATCAATGCTTGAACGACCCGCATGGTCCTGCCTTTCAGGGGGGGGTGATGCCAAATCAGGCAGGCGGCCGTAGTGCTTGCGGTGTGCCACTGAATGGATGCGAGACGTTTCGCGGGGTTGGCAAGAGGGGGTGTCCTCGAACAGGACAGGGCCCCTCTCGACCGCCGGGAAACGCTGGCTTGGGGACGGTCCACCTGTCCGAGACCGGGCGCCCGGGCGATGTAAGGGGCCTTTCCACAAACGTCAGGTGCGTCCAAAAGCACCGTAATATTCGTGGGATACGCCCCGGCCGTCAGCCGCGGGGCTCCCATACGTACGTCGCGCGGAGCAGGAATTCTCTGCTCAGGATGGGGAGCGGCGCGTGTCCGCCATTGAAGGGTTGGGCGACCCGGAAGTCGGTCCCGAGCAGGTTGTAGACGCCCGCGCCGAGCTCCAGCCCCTTGATGCCCACGTCCTGTGCGCGCACGAAGAGGTTGAGCAGGAGTTGGGCGGGCTCCTCGCCGCGAGCGCCCCGGCTGCCGTCGTCCCCGGATGCGTCGGTCCAGTAGCGCTTGCCGACGAAGATGGCCGAGGGGCTCACCGACAGCCAGCGCAGGGGCTTCACGGTGGCGGCGAGCGAGGCGCGGTGGTTGGGCATCGCGGCGAACATGTTCCGATGACCGGCGATGAGATACGGGTTGACGTCGTTGAGGCCGGACGGGCGATAGAAGGAGTAGCCCGCGTGCAGGCGCAGGCGCTCGAGGCGCAGGCGGTATTCGAACTCCACGCCCTGTGAGCCCTGGCGCCGGAAGTTCCGGTAGCCCTCTTCCTCGGTTACCGGATCGTAGAAGTAGAGGATGGGGTCGGTGATCCCCACGTCGAAGGCGTTGACCGCCACGCGCTGCGCCTCGCCGAGCTCCACCGCCGCCTCGACCTCGTAGACGGTGGTGCGCTCGGGCCGGACGTCGTCGCCCAGCGCGATGTTCTCCACGCCGGGCGCGCGGAAGGCGCGGCTGTAGAGGGCCTTGGCGCTGAAGGGCCCGAGGCTGCGCATCAGCACCAGCCGCGGTACGAAGGAGTCACCGAGCAGGCTGTGCCGGTCGTAGCGGGCGCCGGCCACCACGTCGACCACCGGGTTGAACGAGGACGCCTCCACGAAGGCGGCGACGTTCTGGTACTCGACCCGCGATGCGTCATCGAGGAAGGCGGTCTGCGGCCCCTCCTCCGCCGGCGTGTTGAGCCGCGCCTGATCGAGCCAGCCGTCGCCGCCGAGGGTGAGGCGAAGCAGATCGAAAGGCGCCCACTGCGCCACCAGCCGCGCGCGGAACCTGCGCACCTGCTTGTCGTAGAAGTAGTCCGAGCCGACGTCGAGGTTCTGCCAGGGCTCCTGGACGATGGCGTTGACGCGGGGCGTGAGGGTGAAGCGCTCGTGCAGGCGCAGGGTGTAGCTCGCGTCCGCGTGCAGGGACTGGAAGTTCGCCTCCTGCGCGGGCCTCACCACCTCGCCGAAGCCGGTGATCCCGGTGGTCTGGTAGCGGTGGTAGAGCACGCTCGCCTGGAAGTCGCGGTAGCCCACGCCCGCGTGCAGGAGCGAGGGATCGACGTTGGAGACGCCGGCCATCGAGGCACGGGTCCCGGCGGTGTCCTCGTACCGCGCGTCGCTCCGCTGCCCCTGGCCCACCGAGGCGGAGGCGAAGGCGCTGAAGCCCGGCAGCCCTTCGAACAGCGCGCGCCCCGAGACGGTGAGGCTGCGCCGGCCGTAGCTGTTCTCGAGCTGTCCCCAGGTGGCGGAGACGAGCGCATCGCGGCCGCCCTGGAGGCTGCGGGTGACCACGTTCACCACCGCCAGCTCGGCGTTGCCGCCATAGATGACCGAGCCCGGTCCGCGGATGACCTCCACGCGCTCCACCAGATCGATGGGCAGCTCGTTGCCGAACTGCAGCGTGGAGTAGAGCTGCTCGTTCATCTCCTTGCCGTCGACCAGCAGGAGCACCTTGCCCTCGTGGCCCCACATGCCGCGGAAGCCCGCGCCCACCGCGTTGTTGACGTCCACGCCGAAGAAGAAGCCGGGCACGAGCAGCAGCACGTCCACGAGATCGCGCGCGCCCGAGTTGCGGATGTCCTCGCGCGAGATGTGGGTGACCACCGCGGGCGAGGCGCGGATCGACGTGACGGCGAACGAGGCGACCTGGCTGTGCACCTCCGGATCACCCTCGATGGGGAGCTCCTCGACCTGCGCCTCCAGATCCTCCAGCTCCAACGCCTCCACCTCCTCCATCGGCGGCGGCGCGTCCTCTTCGGCCTGCGTCCGGGCGTGGGCGCTCAGCGGGTGGAGGAGGAGCAGCGCGGCGATCGTGAGCAGGACGGTCGCCGGATCGCGCGGTGGCGATCGACGGTGGGCACGCGGGGACATGTGCGATCTCCAGGAGGGAAGGGGCGGCGGCTACTTCACGCGCAGCACGGTGCGGCGGGCGGGCACGACCTCGACCGAGAGGCGACGCCGCGTCTCGCCCTGCACCCGCAGCTCGACGATCGTGGGGCCCGGCGGCAGGTCGCGCACCGTCACCGGCGGGAAGCCGTAGGGGCGGTTGGCGACCCAGATCTCACCGTAGAGCGTGGAGGAGGGGATGTAGAGCTCGCCGCGCGCCACGGCGGGGACGGGGCCGGGAGAAGGCGCGGGTTCGGGCGCAGGCGCCACCGCCCCGAGCGGGCGCACAGGGGAGCGATTCTCCTGGGTCTCACCCGGAAGGGAGGGCTCCGCATCCCGCGAGACACCGGGTGCAGGTGCGGGCGCAGGCGTCGTCGCAGGGCTTGCGCCCCCCTCGCGCGTCATGGCGAGGAGGCCGGCGAGATCCGCATCCACCGAGGTGACCTCGTCCCTGCGGACGTAGGCGGTCTGGCTGAGCACCTGCACCTCGCCGCGCATCAGCGAAACCTCGTGCGCGCCCACCGGGAGACGGACGCGCGCCGGCGTGAGGTCGATCTTGCGGCCGTTCACCTTCACCAACAGGCCGCTCGGCGTGGACGTCACCAGCAGCAGCCCGGTGTGGGCCTCCGAGCCGTCACCTGTGGAACCGTCGCCCCCGCTCCGCGGCTCGCGCGTGGTGGGGGCGCTGGTCTGCGTCCCGGCCCTGCGGCGGGAGGTCGTTCCGCTGCGATCCTGGCGGGCTTCCGCCTCGTCGCGCGCGGCCGGACGCTGCGCCGCGGCGCGCGCCTCCATCCGCTCGCGCATGCTGGTGGCGATGCGCAGCAATTCGGTCACGTCCCCGCTGCCCTCGGCGCCGCTCAACTTCAGCGCCTTCAGGAACTCGGACTCGGCGGTGGTCGGATCGCCGTCCTCCAATGCCGCGAGTCCAGCGGCCCGGTGTGCGCGCACCAGCGCGTTGCCGGCCGGCTCGCGTCCTTCGTCACCGGCCGCGCCCGCGCCCTCCGCGGAGACGACCGCAGGCGCTGCGACGCTCACCTCCGGCTCGGGCGCGTTTCCACCGCGGCCCTTGACCACCATGTAGGCGACCGCGTTCCCGACCACGGTGGCGACGACGACGATCCCCAGCAGTGTCTTCGGCTTCATCTCCTCATCCCACCAGCAGCCAGAAGGCGGCCGTCCCCAGCACGGCGATGGCCACCGCGGCGGCGACGACCGGGCCCCTCAATCGCTCTTCGCTCTTCTCGTCCGGCTCGACGACGTCCACCTCCGGGAGCAGCGGCTCCACCACGGGGTGTCCGCTCCTGCTCGCGCCCGACCCGGTGACGCCGGCCTGGGTCATGGGCCACGACGGCTCGCTCAACCCGTTGACGGATCCTGCCCCCGTGGTGACACCCCTGGGGAAGAGCAGGGACATCAGCCCGGAGAGCTCGCGCCCGCTGGTGGTCCAGGACTGCGCCACGCGGAAGGCCTCGAGGTCCGCCAGCACGTCGGTCATCTGCGCGTAGCGGGCGTTGGGATCGCTGGCGAGCATCCGGAGGAGGATCCCCTCGAACGCGGGCGGAAACCCGGGCACGAGCCTCGTCGGCGGCGGGATCTGACCGAGGGTGACCGCGCTGATGGTCGCCGCCACGGTCTCGCGCTTGAACAGGCGGGTGCCGGTGGACAGCTCGTAGAGGACCACGCCCAGCGAGAAGATGTCCGCGCGCGCGTCCACCTGTGCACCGGCGACCTGCTCGGGCGCCATGTACGTGTACTTGCCCTTCACCACGCCCACCGCGGTGGCGTCGACGTTCACGTCGCTCTTCACCACGCCGAAGTCCGTCAGCTTCACCTGGCCCGTACGCGAGACGAGGATGTTCCCCGGCGTCACGTCGCGGTGGACGAGCCCGAGCGGGGTGCCGTCCGGGAGCGCGAACGCGTGCGTGTAGGCCAGCGCGTCCGCGATGGGGATGCCGATCTGCACCGCGGCCCGGGGTCCGAGCGGGACGTTGTGCTGCTTCGCGGCGCGGATGATGCGGTCGAGCGACGCGCCGTTCACCCACTCCATGGCGAGGAAGTACTGGCCGTCGATCTTCCCGAACTCGTAGACCTGCACGATGTTCGGGTGGTGCAGGAGCGCGGCGATCCGCGCCTCGCCCACGAACATCCGGCTGAAGTCCTCCAGGCTCGCGAACTCGGGGAGGATCCGCTTGATCGCGAGGGGCTTGGAGAACCCGTCCGGCCCGTCGAGCGACGCGAGGAACACCTGCGCCATCCCGCCGGCGGCCACGCGCTGGACGAGCCGGTACTTGCCGAAAGGAGCGGCGGCGGGCTCTTCGCCGGAAAGGGGAGCGAGGGGGCTTGTTGAATCGGAGGACACGCGGGAAGTTGAATTTAGGTCTGAACTGCGCGCTTCCCAAGAACTTCAGCAAGCGAGCGTCACCGGCGGGTGCCGCCATGTCGGTGCGTGTGTGTGGCGCAACTGCCTTCAGGTCCGAGGACCTACCCGGCTGGCTGCTCGTTTCCAGCCACGCCCGTTCATGCTGCGCGCGCTGGGGCTGATCGCTGCCGGAAGAGCGTCCCGTCAGGGAATCCAGCCGGGCAGCTTCGAGGCCTGCCGCGCCCAGTCCGAGAACTGCGCCTCGTCGAGCGGCTCGTCCTCATGGATGTCGAGGTAGCGCGTGTTCGGGTCCTTCGACTCGCCGGGCGGCATCGGCTTCAGCGAGCGCCCCTGGAGGAAGGTCACCTTCACGTAGCGGGTGAAGCAGTGGAAGCTGAGGAAGTAGCCGCCTCCCTCGGTTCCGTAGAAGGGCGAGTTCCACCGCACCGATCGGGTGAGGTTGGGGACCGCCTTCGCCAGCAGCGCGTCCAGCCTCTCGCCGACCCCACGCTTCCAGTCCGGCATCGCCGCGATGTACGTCCGCACCGGCAGGTCGCCGTCCCCCTTCGGGATCTGCGGGTTGCCGCCGGAGAGGAGCACGATCTTCTCGGGCGGCTTCCAGACCTCGCTGCGGGTCGTCTTGGTGGCCGGGGTCTTCTTCGCCATCGTTCAGCCTCCTGTGAGCGTCCCCCGAAGCGTAGGGAAGTGGCCTCCGGTCGCAAATACAGCGGCGCTGAAGCGAGGAGGCGGGCATTTGATATTGATTATCGCTTGCAGAATCACCGCCTGAAACCTTAGGAGGGGGCCCGTGCTGCCCCTTCGCCCGCTCAACCGGTCCTGGAAGTCCCTCCTCTTCGCGGCGCTTCTCGTCGCACCCGCGATCTCGTCCGCCGCAGAGTCGACTTCTCGACCTTTGCCCCCGGAGGAGGCCGACGAAACCGCCGAGGCGGCCGATCCGGTCTTCTCGACGGTGGTGGTCGGCGCGTCGGAGGCCCGGACGGGCGGCTCGCTCCACATCCAGAACCCGGAGAAGCTCGAGCGCTTCGAGTACGACGATCCGCAGGCGGTGCTGCAGCACGTCCCGGGGGTCTACGGGCGCGGCGAGGATGGCTTCGGGCTGCGTCCGAACATCGGGCTGCGTGGCGCGAGCTCGGACCGCTCGAAGAAGGTGACGCTGCTCGAGGACGGCGTGCTCTTCGGTCCTGCGCCATACTCCGCGCCCGCCGCGTACTACTTCCCGCTGATGACGCGCATGCAGGCGGTGCGCGTGCTCAAGGGGCCGGCGGCGGTGGTGCATGGCCCGCAGACGGTGGGCGGTTCGGTGGAGCTGCTCACCCGTCCGGTGCCCGGGACCGCGCAGGTGGGCTTGGACGTGGCCGGCGGGCAGTGGGGCACGGGGAAGGTGCACCTCCATGGCGGCGCGTCGTCGGGGCGGTGGGGGTTCCTCCTCGAGGGCGTTCATCTGCAGAGCGGCGGCTTCAAGCAGCTCGACGGCGGCGGCGACACCGGCTTCTCGCGCGACGAGTGGATGGCGAAGGTGCGCTACCTCCTGCCGGCGATGGGCACCCTCGATCAGTCCGTGCAGCTCAAGCTGGGCTGGTCCCACGAGGACTCGGACGAGACGTACCTCGGGCTGACCGACGCGGACTTCCGTGCATCGCCTCTTCGCCGCTACGAGGCGAGCGCCCAGGACCACATGCGCTGGGACCGCACCCAGCTCCAGCTCTCGCACAAGCTCGAGGGCGGCGGCTTCACGCTCATCACCACCGGCTACCGGCACGACATGGGGCGCACGTGGCGCAAGCTCAACCGCTTCGGCGGCGCCGCCGTGGCCTCCGTGCTGCAGAACCCGGACTCGGCCAGGAACGCGCAGCTCTACGGCGTGCTCACCGGCGCGGTCGACACCACGGGCGCAGCGGACACGCTCTGGATCGGCCCCAACACGCGGACCTACGTCTCGCAGGGCGTGCAGACGGTGGCGCGGCTCGATCGGATGACGGGGCCTGTGCACCACAACCTCGAGTTCGGCGCGCGGCTGCACCACGACAGCATCCGGCGCGATCACTCCGAGGACGCGTTCTCGATGATCGACGGCCGGCTGCGGTCGCAGGGCCGCCCCACCTCGATCACCGCGGACAACACCGACAGCACGAACGCGCTGGCGCTGCACGTCATCGACACCATCGGCTGGAACCGCTTCACCCTGATGCCCGGCGTGCGCGCGGAGTTCATCCGCTCCACCTCCGAGAACCGCCTCGGCGGCACCTCCAGCGAAGGCTCGGCCAACGTGCTGTTGCCCGGGCTCGGCGCGCACGTGGCGTTGACCGAGGCGCTCGGCGTCTTCGCGGGCGCGCACCGCGGCTTCAGCCCTCCTGCGCCCGGCGCGCCGGACTCGCAGGGACCGGAGCTCTCGGTGAACTACGAGGCCGGCGGCCGCTGGATGCGCCGGGGCGAGCGCGCGGAGGTGGTGGGCTTCTTCAACGACTACTCGAACCTCACCGACATCTGCACCTTCTCCAACGGGTGCCTGGCGGAGAACCTCGACCGGCAGTTCGCCGCCGGCCGCGCCAACATCTGGGGCGTGGAGCTCTACGGCGAGAAGAACCTGCGCACCGCCTGGGGCGTCCGCTTTCCGCTCAGCGTGACGTACACCTTCACCCAGACGAAGCTGCTGGAGAGCTTCCAGTCCGCCGACCCGCACTTCGGCAACGTGCGCGCGGGCGATGAGCTGCCGTACGTGCCGAAGCACCAGGGCGCGCTGTCCCTGGCGGCGGAGGCGATGCACTGGAGCGCGTTCGTGAACGCGAACTACACCGGCCAGATGCGCGAGCGGGCGGGGCAGGGCGAGGCCGCGCCCTCCGACCTCACCGACGAGCTGTTCACCATCGATGTGGGCGCCGCCTACTTCTTCAACCCCGAGGCCCAGCTCTACGTGCAGGCGCGCAATGTGACCGACGCGGCGGCGATCACCTCGCGCAGGCCCTATGGCGCCCGGCCGAACGCGCCGCGGACGGTGCTCGTCGGCTTCAAGTATTCGATGTAGCCAGCGGGTCAGGGCTCGGCGGGGGTGTGCGCGGCGACCGGCGAAGGCTGGCCCTGACGCCGCCACAGCTCCGGCTTCAGCGTGGGCCGCAGGTGGATGGGCGGGCCCTCCGGCGCGGGGAGGATCCACGCCTTCGCCCACAGCCCGTCGCGCTGCTTCGCCAGGTCCACCGTCGGATCGAGGAACTGCACCGCCGGCCTCCCGTTGAGGGACGCGCGCGCGTCCGCGAAGACCTGCGCCGGGCCCAGGCCCCTCTCGTCGAACTCCCGCGCGATGTGGTGGGCGAGCTGCAGCACCAGGTCCGGCTGCACGCTCATCTCGCGCTCCTGCAGGCGGGTGAGGTAGCGGCGGGGCGGCACGTGGTGCTCGCGGCCGTTCCTGTCGCGGACGATGAAGAGCACGCCGCCGTTCTTCTCGCGCGCCATCACCCGCCAGGAGAAGCGCATCCCCTGCTCGTGCCAGAGCACGTTCCCGCCGTACAGGTGCGTGCGCAGGGGCAGCGCCACCTGCAGCGCGCAGTAGCCCACCGCCACCGCCAGCGCCGCGTGACGGAAGCGGGGCAGCGCGCGCGGAGGGTTTGTGGCCAGGCTGGAGGACGGCACCGGCCGTCGCGTCAGCTTCGCCCAGACGTTCCGGGGCCACGCCGAATCGAAGAAGACCAGCGCGCCGCAGACCATGATCACGGGGAACATCCCGATCGGGAACAGCATCCAGGTGGCGAAGTGGAAGCCGAGCACCACCAGGTACGCGGGCACGCGCGTGCGCCGGATGGAGAGGAAGAGCGGGACCGTGGTGTCGAAGAGGAAGCCGCCCCACGCGGCGAGGTAGGCCACCCAGCGCGCCTCCAGCCAGGGCCCCACCAGCGGCAGATCCGTCCTCGCCGCCAGCCAGAGGTTCAAGGGCTGCGCGTGCACCAGCCAGTCGCCGGTGAGCTTGGCCAGCCCGGCGAAGACGTACACGGTGCCGATCTGGAAGCGCAGCAGATACGTGCACCAGGCAGGCAGCGTCTTCGACCGCAGCGACGGCCTCAGCCACGCGTCCACGCTGTAGGCACGGTGCGAGGGGATGAAGAGGTGAAGCCCGAGCAGCAGCGTCACCAGGTAGTAGTGGTTGAGATAGTTCGTCACGTCCACGAGCTGCAGCCACGCGAACACGACGAACAGGCAGGCTCCGGCGATGCGGAAGAGGAAGCCCGCCGCGAACATCAGGCCCAGCACCGCAGCGGCGATGAACAGCGCGCGCATGCCGTCCGCTCCGAGCGCGGGGACCCACTCGAAGCCCCAGTACTTGAACTGGAAGGTGGGGGTGACGAAGAAGAAGTCCACCCACTGGTGGGCGAGGAACCGCACCGCCGAGATCGAGACGATGAGCCCGAGCGCGATGCGGACGACCACCAGCGCCAAGGCATCCCTGGGCGCGAAGAGCTGCTCCCAGATCCCCCTCGGCGCGGTGGGGGCAACCTCAGTCATTGTCGCCTTCGATGGTCTGCGGCAGCTCGAGGTCGAGGACGGTGATCATCTCCACCTTGAGGATGTCGGTGAGGCCCTTCAGCGCGTCGTAGACCGCGCGCGCCTTCGCCTTGTCGCCGGCCAGCGCGGGCGCGAAGTCGTCGCTGCCCAGCGCATCGAGCGCCGCGTGGATCTGCGCCGGCTGTGCCCGCAGCCGCTCCGCCAGCTCCGTGGCCCCGTAGGCGTCGAGCAGGTCGTCGAAGCCGAGGCCGGAGTCGTTCTCGCCGCAGCCGAGCAGCAGCTTCTCCGCACCCTCGATGTTGGCGCGGATCCAGGCCGCAGACTTGCGCGCGTGCTGCGACTCGAGCAGCTCGGGGCAGGTGTCCAGCTCGCACTCGCGCAGCCCCAGCGGCTTGGCGAGCTTCATGTCCTTCACCTCCGCCTCCACATAGAAGAGCGCGTCGCTCAGCGCGTTGAGCGCCATTTGCGTGGTGGGGAAGACCGCGTTGCCCGGGCCCGCGGTCTTCATCGTCTCGAGGAAGTTGCCGCCCTCCGGTGCCCACGCGCTCACGATCGCGGTCGAGCGGGTGCGCAGGTCGGCGGTGACCGCCACGGCGTAGTCCCGCTTGCGCTCGGCGCGCTCGACCGGAGTCAGCGCCGCCCAGGTTCCGTCCTTCACGATGCTGGACGAGGGCGGACAGGCGGTGGTCTCGCTCTCGTGGAAGAGGAGGTACTCGAGCGCATCGAGCCCGCGGCGGGTGAGCACCTGGGTGCCGAAGTTCGGCGCCGCGTACGACTGCGAGACGACCTGCTCCTCCACCGCGCACCGGCTCACCAGCGGCCAGGAGTAGACGTGGTCGCGCAGATCGCCGAAGCCGGGAGCGGGCCTGCGCGCCAGCGGCCCCACCTGCATCACCTCCAGGCGCTGCCACACGTTCATCGCTTCGGTGTACGCGGCGCGCGCGGCCGAGAGCGTTGCCGCGTCCGGGTTGGCGCTCCAGGCATTCACCGCCGCGTCCAGCGAGGCCATCTCCTCGTCGAACACGCGCGCCTCCGAGAGCACGCACTCGCCCGCGGCAGCGGCCAGCGCGGCGCGTGAGGCGGCCCGATCGCCCGTCTCCGGCGGCGGCGGATCCGGATCCGGCTTCGGGCAGCCGGTGAGGGAGAGGGCGAAGGCTGCGACGAGGCCGGCGGTCAATGCGCCAGTGGGGCGGGGACGGGCGGTTCGGGGAGAAGTCGACATGCGCGGGACCTACCAATGCGAGATGATTTTGACAACGATTCGCAGAATCACTATGTCGCGTCCCGGTCGAGGGCGAACTGAGAATCATTCTCAAAGTCATCGAGACGAAAAGGAGCACGTGTGGAGACGAAGCGAACGGAAATCCGGGGACTTGGACTGTTCGGCGCGGTGCTGGCGCTGGCGCTGATGGGGGCGGGCTGCGACGGCAACGGCGACGGCGACACCGATGGCGGCGTGCAGACGGACGGTGGGATGATCGACGGTGACGACGGCGGGACCACGGACGCCGGCACCGACGGCGGGATGATCGAGCCGAACAACCAGGTGGCGGTGGTGCGGCTGAACACGGACGGCACCGTGGACACCAGCTTCGGCGAGGAGGGCGTGGCCACGCTCGAGTTCGGCGAGGGCGCGGGTGGTCCGCAGGATCTCCTCTGGGACCTCAAGCTCGACACCGAGGGCCGCGCGGTCCTCTTCGGCTCCGGCAAGGCGCAGGGCCGGACGGACCAGGACCGCTACGTGGCGCGGCTGACCACCAGCGGCACGCTGGACACGACGTTCGGGACGGGCGGGATGGTGACGCTCGACACGCAGGGCCTCAATGACAACGCGCGCGGTGGCATCGTGCAGGAGGACGGGAAGATCCTCGCTTCTGGCTACACCCCCGTGCCCACCGGCGTCGGCACCCAGACCGCGAACGCGATCATTCTTCAGCGGCTGAACGCGGACGGCTCCCCGGACATGAGCTTCGGCACCGACGGCGTGGTGCAGAGCAACCCCTTCAGCCTCGATGACATGACGCCGTGGGGCATGGCCGAGGCCTACTCGGTGGTGCAGCAGTCCACGGGCGCCTACGTGACCACCGGCTACGGACGGATGGCCTCGAGCGGCCCGGTGGACCTCGTCTCCTTCCGCTACGGCGCGGAGGACGGCGCGCTCGACGAGACCTGGGGCGTGGACGGCAACCTGGTGCTCGATGTCTCGGCGGACCAGGACCGCGGCCGCAACCTGACGGTCCTGCCGGACGACTCCACCGTGCACGTGGGCTCTGCCGCGGTGGCGCCGAACACGCTCGACGCGATGATCTTCGTGGCGGACGAGAACGGTGAGCCGGCGGACGGCTTTGCCCCCGATGGCTACCGGCTCTTCGACTTCGGCGCGGCGGACGAAGCCTTCTTCGGCGTCGCGGCGGCGGCGGATGGATCGCGGATCGCCGCGGTCGGGTACTCGGCGCAGGCGGGCGGCATGGACGCGACGCTGGCGCTGCTCTCGCCCCTGGACGAGGTGTCGACCTTCGCGGAGGTCACGCCCATCTCCACCACCGCCATGGACCGCTTCTGGGCGGTGACCTTCGGCCCCGACAACAAGGTGTACGCGGCCGGCGTCATCGACGAGGGCGGCGACCACCAGATGCTGGTGGTGCGCTTCAACACCGACGGCAGCCGGGACACGACCTTCGGCACCGACGGCGTGGTCCGGATCAACGTCCGTGAGGCCGGGACCGTGGAGGCCGCCCGCGCGATCGCGGTGCAGGCGGACGGGAAGATCGTCGTCGGTGGTGCGGTCGAGTCTCTGTAAAGAGCGCTGACCGAAACAGCCGGAAGGGGTGGACGACAATCCCGGGTCGTCCACCCCTTTTTCATGTCCGGAGTTGCGCCATGCCTCCCATCCTCCCGAACACGCCGACGCCGAAGGCCTTCGCTGACGCTTGGGCGAAGAAGCTGGAGGAGGTGCTGAAGGAGGGCGCTGGAAAGGACGGGCGGCTGTCCATCACCGAGGCCCGCCGCATCGCCGAGCGCGCCGACGGTGGCCGGCTCTTCAGCGACAACGCCGTGGCGTGGCTGAACGCGAAGGGCCAGAACTCGGTGTCGGTGGGGAAGCTGGTGGGGGAGGCGCGCGCCTACGCCGAGGCCCAGGGCAGGGCGGTGGCGGGCAAGGACGGACGGATCTCCTACGCGGACGCCCAGAAGCTCCGGAAGGATCTGCAGGACGACTTCCTCTACCTGCGCGGCAAGATCGTGGACGCGCCGCAGCGCACGCCGGAGCAGCTCCACGCGGACGTGCGGGACATGGCGCTGCGCGCGTTCGACAACGGGACCGCGGTGAAGCTCTCCGGGCCGCCGGCGGTGGTGAAGGGACGGCGCGAGCTCGTGGAGTACCTCCCGCACGCGCCGAGCAACACGATCCTGCGCGCGTGGGTGGCGGACGGCCGCGTCTACGTCTCTCGCGCGGCGAACAGGCCCACGCCGCTGGTGGGCTGGTACGACCTCGGGCCGCTGCCGGCGAAGTCGAACATGGCGGACCTGCGCGCCCGCTTCGAGAGCGCGACGAAGGACCTCTGGCTCACCAGCGAGAGCGACGCGAAGGTGCAGTACATCGCCTCGGCTGGACCGGTTGGCGGCGCGGTGACGGAAGCCCTGGTGAGGAGGCACTTCGAGGCGGCGCACGACGCGCTGGGGCCGTCGATCTACGGGAGCGTGGACTCCTCGTTCGTTCGTCTGGCGGACCGCACGCAGGTCGAGGTCCTCAACGGCTACCCGTGGCTGGACGCGCGGGCCGACGCCTTCGATCCCGCGGATCCGCAGAGCGTGGCCTCGGCGGAGCGGTGGCGGAACCTGGCGGCGCTGGTCCGCAGCGAACTGACCGACGTGCGCGTGCTGCGCTTCGGCACCGTGAACATCACCACGCTGCTCGTCGGCCAGACGAAGACCGGCGAGCTGGCGGGGTTCATCTCTGCGGTCGTGGAGACCTGAGCGCCGGTCTGAGTGTTACGGCAGCCGGTGGTGGAGCGGCGTGAACGCGGGGGCCGGGTAGACGGCCAGCTCGTTCGCGCTGTTGAACCCGCTGGAGGTGAGCACGGGCTCCGGCGTCACGGTCCCGCTGGCGGCGAGCTGGGCGGGAGAAAGCCTGCCGAACTGGCCGTTGGAGAGCGGCGTCCACAGCCCTTCCTCTTCGTCGAAGACCAGGCCGTCGAGCAGCGCGCTCACCGCGAGCGCGAGCTGGACGGACGGGACCACCTGACGCTCGCCGTCTCCGTTCAGCTCGGCGGGCGTGAAGCGGGCGATCACGTTGGGCGCGAAGAACGAGCCCCAGAGGTTCCCCGCCGCATCGAACGCCAGCGCCGAAGGACCGCCCAGTGACGCGTCCGAGCTGCCACCGCGCCTCGCCTCGAGGGAGAGGTTGGGCACTGCGAGCGTGGTGGTGAGCCGGCCGGCATCGAAGCGGTGCAGCCGCGCGTTCGTCCCGACCCACAGGTTGCCCGCCGCGTCGAAGGCGAGCGGCCCCGGCGCTTCGTCGGCGGTGCTCAGCTCGATCGCCGCGACCGGCGCACCGGTGAGGGCGAGCTGATCCGGCGACAGGCGGACGACCTTCCTGCTGGCTCCGATCGAGACCCAGAGGTTGCCGACATCGTCGAACGCGAGGTGCGTGGGGCCCGGCAGCCCGCCGCCGAAGCCGGTGATCACGATGTCTGCCTCGGCAGGTGAGCCGCCCTGAAGGCTGCTCGCCGGGATCCGCTTCACGCTCCCCGTCGCATCCGCCGCCCAGAGGTTCCCGCGCTTGTCGAAGGCGATGCCGCCGTTGTGGCCGGGGAGCTCCGGCCGGACGAAGGCTGAATGGGAGGGGGAGACGGTCGCCGTCGCACCGAGGAGGTCCTGCGCGAAGCCGAGCAATCTGCCCGCGCTGCTCTGCGCCACCATCCACAGCCGCGCGCTGGTGGGGATCTCCGCGTAGGCGACCTGGGCCATGGCTTGCTCCTCGTCCAGCACGCAGACCTCTACCGGCTCGGCAACGTCGAAGGCCCGCCGGACCCGACCGCCTGGCGCCGCGACAGGGTCGCCTCGGAGGGTCCACCGACCGCTCTCGATCCCGTCGAACACCGCGACGCCCGAGCCGGTGGTTGCACGCTCGGCGCCGTCCGGACCGCGGAGGACGAGCACTCCGCTTACCCCATCCGGCAGCCCCGTCACCCCCACGCTGAGCGATCCGCGGCCTCCGGTGGGACACTCCTCTCCACCGCCACAGGCAGCGAGAGCAAGAATCGCCGCGACGGCAACGGCGCCAAAGACGTGCTTCTTCATGGTGTTGATCCCCCTCGGTCCCGCTCGGCCGCGCTCGGGCGGCATGGTTCCCGGGCGCTGCGGCCCACCCGGTTGACGGACCGCAGACTACCGCTCAAACGTAGAACGCCCGTCGCCTCGCCTCTTCGGGCAGCGACGAGAGCTCGAATCTGTCGAAGGCGCGCAGGGTCTCGCGGCCCCACCCGAGCGCGACGAACTCCGGGTTCATCTTGCTGGTCGCCGCCGCCACGTGCGGTGCGAGGGCGCGCGCGGTGGCCATCCCGGAAGGTCCAACCGCCATCCGGTTGAAGGCGATGTGGCCGATCTCGTCGACGAGGATCTCCATCAGCCGCTCCTCGAGCGACGCCTGCAGCGCGGGCTGATCCGCGAAGACCCTGCCTACCTGCTGGAGCATCCAGTTGAAGGTGAAGACGCCAGCGACCTCCGAGGCGAGCAGCACCGGATGGAAGATGGCCTTGGGCGAGTACGCGAGCGTGCTGATCAGGACCTTCAACGAGAGCGGCGGACGGAACGCGCTCGAAGGCGGCGGGACCTCGAACTGGCCCGTGGCGCCGAGCAGGATCCGCGTGTGGTACGTCTCCTCCTTGCCCAGCACACGCTCCACCTGCTCGAACAGGTTGCTGGCGGGGCGGCCGTGGCGCATCCGGCCCACCACCTCGACCCCGTAGGCTTCGCCGGCGTTCGCCTTCACGAACGTGAGCAGGGCCAGCAGCGCCGGATCGTGCCCCCGCCCGCCGTCGTACTTCGCGTAGAGGCGCTCGAAGGTCTCCGCTGAGACCTTCCCCTGGAACCGCACATCGGTGGCGTTGGCCTGCTCGAGCCACTTCTCGCGGATCGGGTACTCGCCGTCGGTGGCCGTGGAGCCGTTCCGCCGGTCGAGGAAGGAGAGGTAGTCACTGAGCACATCGTCCCGGGGACGCTCGGGGACGGGGCTGTAGAAGCCGG
>CAZCWA010000001.1:31217-34157 GCA_964502265.1 uncultured Myxococcaceae bacterium
ACCCGTCGTTCACATCAGCGGCACGCGCAGCTCTGTTTCATCAGCACTTCATCGGTGCCGAAGCAGGACACGGATTGCGTGGGAACTTCCTCGCACGACGCCAGGAAGGAGCAGGATTCGTACTGCAGGACGCCGTGGCTCGGATCGCGGAAGTCCCACTGATTGAGCGCGCACTCCATCCCCGCGTCGCCGCACACCCTCCCGCACGAAACCAGGGTCCCCTTGGTCGGCCCGGTCAAGATCGTGATTCCTGCGTCCATCGGGTCCACTCCGGCATCTCTGCCCTGTTCCTGGTTCGGCAGCATGCACGGACAATGCTGCGCGACAAGCTGATCAAGGACAGGCGGCGAGCCCGGCTCGGGACGCGTACAAACCACCTCTTTCGGGGGGGCTAGTGCGCACTCGTAACGTGTCCGCTCACAGGCTCCGTAATCGAAGACGGATGCCACCCACTCGCCCTTGTAGGTCCCCGGCCTGCAAACGCCTCCAATCGACTGACAGTGATCGTCGCAGGAACGCTGGGGAGAAATATCCACAGCAACGAAACGCAAGCCTCCGTCGCCCCATCCATACCCAGAGTCGGCGGGAGTAGTCGCCGCGTCCAGGCTGAGCGCGCCACCATCGGGGTCGCTGGACGGCCCAGAGCAGCCGACGCCAACACCCGCAACCAAAAGACCCAGAACGAGGTTCCTCATTGAGGAGGCCACGCTAGACGAGCAGTCGTCTTTCCCCGAACTCCAACCGCACGTGCGTCACGCCTGCGGCCGTGGATTCCGGAGGGCCTCGAGCACCTCGGCGCCACGATGGAGGGCAGCGGCGACCTCGTGCTTGCCCGCGGCGGCGTAGACCTTCGCGGCCTCACGGCGGTCCCGAGCCTCGGCGTCGATCAACGAGGCGACCTCCTCCGGCGTGAGCACCCGCCTCGGGACGTCCCCCCGTCCGAGCCCGGAGACCCCGCCCGCGATGACACCTTCTTCCACCGCCGGCGCAGCGGAGAGATCAGCGGCCTCCGCGTTGTCCAGGGCGGCGATCGTCTCCCGCAGCGCCGAGGTGGCGTCCGCATCCTTTGCCCGGAGCGAGGCCTTCAGCGCCTCCCGGAGCGTCGTCTTCCACTCGGCCACCGTGCGCATCTGCATCAGCCGAGGATCAGCTTCTCCAGCAGCGCCTTCTGCACGTGCATCCGGTTCTCCGCCTGCTCCCAGATGGCCGAGTGCGGGCGCTCCATCACGCTGGCGGTGATCTCCTCGCCGCGGTGCGCGGGCAGGCAGTGCAGGACGATCCCCTCCGGATCGGCGAGGTCCACCAGCTCGTCGTCCACGGTGAAGCTGGAGAGCGCCGCGAGCCGCACCGCGTTCTCCTTCTCCTGGCCCATGCTCGTCCACACGTCGGTGTTCACCACGTGGGCGCCGCGCACGGCCTCGTCCGGATCGTCGTGCAGCGTGACCTGGGACGCGGCCTTCGGCCCTGCCAGCGCGGCGATGTCCTCGCGCGAGAGCCGGTAACCCTCGGGCGCAGCGATGCGCAGCTCGAACCCGTAGAGCCCGGCGGCCTCCACCCACGAGCGCGCCATGTTGCTCGCACCGTCCCCGATCCACGCCACCGTCCGACCCGCGATGCTGCCCAGCCGCTCGCGGACGGTGAACACGTCTGCCAGCAACTGGCAGGGATGCGCGCCGTCGGTGAGGCCGTTGATCACCGGCACCTGCGCGTTGTTGGCGAACTCGGCCAGCCGCGCGTCGGCGAACGTCCGCACCATCACCGCGTCCGCGTAGCCGCTCAGCACCCGGGCGGTGTCGCTGATCGGCTCCCCGCGCCCGAGCTGCGAGTCTGCGGTGGTCAGCGTCACCACGTTCCCGCCGAGCTGCTGCATGCCCGCCTCGAAGGAGACGCGGGTGCGCGTGGACGACTTCTCGAAGATGCACACCAACGTGCGGCCGGCGAGCGTGGTCTCGACCTGGTGCGCCTTGCGACGGGCCTTGAGCTCCGCAGCGCGCGCGAAGAGCTGCTCGTGCTCCTGCAGGGAGAGGTCGCGCAGGTGGAGGAAGTGGCGGGGGCGGGGAAGGGCCATGGTGGGCGTGTTCCTTTAGATCGAGATGCGGGAGAGGTCGTCGAAGAGCGAAGAGAGGCGGGGAACAACCTGCGCGTCGCGCACTGCCTTGTCGCCGGCCTCGCGCAACGCGGCGACCTGCACCATCACCGCCTCGGGCGCGGTGCCGCCGGCCGACTTCTTCGCCGCCACCGCGTTGAACGGATCCGCCGCGCGCAGCACCTCGGGGGTGAAGGCCGGATCGACCTCGCGCGCCAGCTCCATCGTCACCTTCGCCAGCGGCACGCCCGCCTCCTGGCACTTGCGGACCAGCGCGCCGGTGGCCTTGTACGCAGTGCGGAAGGGCATGCCGGTGCGGACGAGCGCCTCGGCGATGTCGGTGGCCTGCATGGCGTCGCCCTCGACCGCTGCCCGGGTGCGCGCGGCATCGAACTTCACGCGCGGCAGCGCCAGCTCGAGGATGGAGAGCACGCTGCGCACCAGCGGCCCCGTCTCCAGCAGCGGCGCGCGGTCCTCCTGCAGGTCGCGGTTGTAGCCCGCGGGCAGGCCCTTCACGGTGACCAGCAGGTTGACGAGGTTGCCCACCGCGCGCCCGCTCTTGCCGCGCACCAGCTCGAACACGTCCGGGTTGCGCTTCTGCGGCATCATCGACGAGCCGCAGGCGATCTCCCCGTCCAGCTTCGCGTAGCCGAACTCGGCCGAGGTGAAGTCGATGAAGTCCGCGGCCAGCCGGCTCGCGTGGAGCATGAACCGCGCGGTGGCGTAGGTGTAGTCGAGCGCGAAGTCGCGATCGCCCACGGTGTCCATGCCGTTCAGCGTCAGGCGCGAGAACCGGAGCAGCTCGCGGGTGATGTTCCGGTCGGTGGGCAGCGAGGTCCCGGCGATGGCGCCCA
>CAZCWA010000002.1:0-8690 GCA_964502265.1 uncultured Myxococcaceae bacterium
GACGTCGGCGCTCTACTACAAGCTGGAGAAGTACGGCTTCATCCAGAAGGGCGAGGCGGACACGCAGGAAGGGTGAGGAGCCCCATTCCTTCCGGACTCCCCACCCTCGCGTTCGTTCAGCCTCTCAGTGGGCCCGCGCTAGTACACGGTGCCAGGCTCCTGCGTCTCCATCTCGCGCTCGATGTCCGGGCTCGGGTTGTCCAAAGACGGGTCCTCGATCATCCCGCCCTCGGAGCCCGCGCCGCCCATGCCGTCGTCCATCGGCTGCGGCTGCTCGATGGGCTGGTTGATGGGCGGGGTGCCCGGCTGCTCCTGCGGGGGCTGCTGCTCGAAGCCCTCCTGGCCCGAGCCGCCCATGCCCTCACCGGTGACCTCGATGCTCTCGGCGGCGTTCACCGTGCCCTCCGAGCGGAAGGAGGCGCGCACCTCCTGGCCCGGCTTGAGCTGGCGCACCGAGTTGATCGGCTGCTGGTTCTGCGCCTGGCCCTGGAACTGGGTCTGGTTGTCCACCTTCAGCGGCACCAGCGCGCCCGAGTCGTGCTCGAGGTTCACCCAGTTGCCCTGCACCGACGCCACCTTGCCCTGGAGCTCCTGCGCCCCCTGGTTCGCCTGATCGAGCTGGATGGACTGCGCGATGTTCGAGCCCCTCTCGTTCCTCACCTCGAGGTTCACCTTGTCGCCGACGTTGAGCTTCTTCACCGCCTGCTGGCCCTTGAGCTGCCCGTCCTTCTGCGACAGCGTGGCCTGCGTCTGCGCGTTCACCTTCACCGGGATGATCGCGCCCTGGTCGAGACGGACGAACACCACGTCCCCGCGCTTCTCCACCACGTCACCGGAGAGGCTGCCCTGTTGGGGCGCCTGCGCCTGCTGACCCATCTGCCCCTGCTGGCCTGACGGCTGCGACGGCTGCGACGGCTGCGACGGCTGGGTCGCCGGTGGCTGCTGCGCGGGCGGCTGCGCGGGCTGTGACCCCGTGGCCGATCCCGCCTGCCCGCCCGTCTGTCCCGAGCCGCCGATGCCCTGCTGCGACTCGTCCTGCGGATCCATGCTCGCGCCCTGCTGCTGCTGGGCCCCGCCCGCCGCGGCCGCCGTCGTGCCGAAAGCCAACGCGCCCGCCGCGAGGAGCGCCCTCCAACCTTGAACCTTCATGGTTTCTCCTTGTTGTTCGGGATGTGTGTTGCCCCCACGCCGAAACGTTGGGATCCGGTCGGGCGGGGTGAACCCCAAGGCAAAGAGGGACGCTCTCTCGCCTGCCGCCCGCCTCAGAAATCCGGGAGGATGGACAGCCAGCCCCTGCGACTTTCCGTCGGAGAGGACGTCACGGACTTGACCAAGGGTCCGGTTTCACTGAGGTTTCGACCCAACTGGCAGTCGCCCGCCGCGCCCTGCGGTGGCATTGGCCTTGCTCGAAGAGCACCCGTCATGTTCCGCCCCGCCGCCCTGCTGCTCGCCCTCCTCCTGTTTGCCGGGTCGCCGGTGCGTGCGGAGGCGGGGCTGGAAGGTGCACGGGCAGGCTCCCAGGCGGCGCGGCAGAAGCTGAGCGAGATCCGCGGCCGGCAGATGTCCATGCGGATGGAGCTGAACCACGTCGCAGGACAGATCGAAGCGCTCAAGGCGCAGGACAAGCGGGGCGCAGAGCTGGACGCGGCGCTGCGCAAGTCGCAGGCGCTCTCGGGATCGCTGGCGGAGGCGGCGCAGGAGCTGTCGCGGGCGGAGGCGGAGGCGGAGCGGGATCACCTCGCGCTGCTGGGCGCGCTGACCGAGGAGCTCGAGCGGGTGCGCATCCGGGCCGAGCGGTCGCAGAGCCGGGACGAACGCGCAGAGCTCATCGCGCGGCTGCGGGCGCTGCGTGCGGAGCGGGATCAGGTCCGGGCGCTGTTGCCGGCGGCGAAGCTTCCCCCTCTGACCGCGAGCGGTTCGGATGATCCGGCGGATCTGATGGAGCAGGCGGACCTGCTGAGGGATTCGGAGGACAAGCTCCGCGAGAAGGTGAAGGCGCTGGAGACGCGGGTGGCGGAGCTGCGGCAGGAGCGCGAGCTGGACCGCCGGATGAGCGACTTCCTCGGCGACCAGGCCATGTTCGACGACCACGACCGCCGCCTGCGCCGGACCACGCAGCGGGAGCTCACGCGCGGGACCCATCCGCCGCTGGAGACCGTCTCGGTGGGCGAGCCCGCGGCGTCGCCCCCGGAGGGCAGCGCAGGGAGCGGCGGCTCGTTCAACGATCCGCCGTCGCGTGACATGGAGCAGCCACCGGCGGGAGGAAACTCGGGCGGCTCGAAGGGGCTGACGCCGCAGGGCAACGTCACCCAGATCGCGCGGGGCGCGGACAGCCGGCCGCAGGTGGGCGCGGTGGACGCGCGGATGCTGCAGGGCGCCACCGCCCGGGACATCGAAGCGCTCGAGGCCGAGCTGAAGAAGCTGCGCAGGCTGGCCGAGGACCTGAACCAGCGGGCCCAACAACTGGAGAAGCGGGCGAAGGAGTAGCGCGTCCTGCCAATGTGACCTGATGATCCTCTCCACCCGAAGGTCCTCCCTTGTTCGCGCTCTGGCCACGGTGGCCCTCGTCGCTGGGCCTGTCCTGCTCGTCCCTGCGGACGCGGACGCCTGCTCCTATGCGCAGATGGTGGAGCCGGTCTCGCCGCAGCCGGGAGAGACGGGCGTACCGGTCGACGTGGTCATCAGGCTCGAGGCGAACTTCCCGTTCGAGCAGCAGGGCTCCACTCCGGTCATCACCCTCCACGAGCTGGACGGTGCGGACATGCCGGTGGGCGATCCGGTGCCCTTCTCCCTCCAGAGCCTGCCGACGCTCTCTTCGATGCGGCACCCCCTCCACCTGGCCCCGGCGGCCCCTCTGAAGGCGCAGACGCGCTACCGCCTCACCCTCGACAACCTCTGGACGAGCCCGAGCCGGGTGACGTTCGAGACGGGCTCCCACAACGCGCCTGCGCCCACGCCGCCTGCGGTGCCTTCGGTGAGCGTGCACCCCTTCGACCCCGTCCCCACCGCTTGCATCGATAGCTGCACGCACTACGAGCTCGGCGGCCTCGTGGTCGATCAGGGAAACGCGCCCCCCGGCCACACCTTCAACCTCTACGACCAGACCGGGCTCATCGCCGCCGACCTGCGCGGCTGGGATCGGCTCGACGTCGACTGCCGCGCCAACGGCACGCCCTGGGCCTGGAGCCTCACGCCCGGGCAGCACACGTTCGAGCTGCGCAGCGTGAACGCGGCGGGCGCCGAATCCACCGGCGTCACCTTCACCGCCGACGTCCAGTGCGTGGCCAATCCGGACGCGGGCGTGTCGGGCTGCTCGGACGCGGGCTCGGACGCGGGCGACCGCGGTCCGACAGGCCAGAACGACGAGGGCGTCGCAGACGGCGGCACCGCTGACCTGATGCCGGACTCCTCCGATCCGATCGGCTGCTCGGCAACGGGGCCGGGTGCTGTGCTCTCCCCGTGGATCATCGGGCTCGGACTCGGGCTGCTCGCGCAGCGTCTGCGGAAGCCGGCGCGCGTGCGGATGCAGTGACCGGCAACCTCAACGCACGTCCCGTCAGAACACCTTCACCGCCACGTCGAACCGGACGGTGGCCTCGAGCTTCGTGCTCTTCGCGGGCTGGCGTCCCCTGCCCTTCACGATGATGCTCATCGACGGCGCGGTGACGAGCGGCTGCAGCTCCACGTCCTGCACCTCCAGCTCCAGCGTGGGGTTCGGCGCCTTCAGGTCGAGCTTGTCGATCCCCTGCTTCTCGGCCACCAGCACCTCCTGGTCGCCGGCGCGGGCGTAGAACTGGAGCCCCTCGAGGAAGCGGAAGTCCTGGTCGTCCGGCGAGACGATCTGAAGGCGCACGGAGGTCGGCTTCACCGAGTCAACGTCCTCCTTCCGCACGCCCTGGTTCTTGAACTCCTGCGACTGCGCGAAGTCGATGTTCCCGAAGGACGAGATGCCGGGGAACACGTCGAGCAGCGCGGGCAGTGGCGAAGGATTCCCTTCGATGGTGGCCTCGCCCTTCACCTCGACGGGAAAGACGGTGGCGCCGCAGCCCGCGAGCACTGCCGCACCCAGCAGCGCGGCGATGGCCGGCATCAGGCCCCCGGGGATGGAACGAGGGTGCGGGGTGCGGATCATGGCGAGCTCCGGGGTGCGAAGGCTCGGCCAATGTACATGGCACGCCCGGGTCATACCGCGTAGGTTTTCGCGCGCTTGGGAAGACCCTTCGCATCCTTCGCGCTCTTCCTCCTCACCACCCTCCCCGCCTCGGCGCTGCCGCCCGTGGAGCTCGAGGGTCGGGCGCGTGTGTCCGCCGGCGCGGGGATCGACTCGAACGCGCGCCGCGACTACGACCAGGCGGATCCGAAGGCGGACGGGCTGCTCTCCCTCCAGGCGGCGGTGGACGGGCGCGCCACCTTCAACGCCGCGCAGCTCCTCGGCTCCTACGACATCGGCGCGCGCCGCTTCTTCTTCTATGCGTCCGAAGACGTGGTGGTGCAGATGGCCTCCGCGGAAGGCTCGTTCGCGGTCGGGCGCTCGCTCGGCTTCGGGCTCCAGGGCCGCGGACGCGACCGGCGCGGCGGCGAGCGCGACTACACCGATCTCGCGGCCTCGGTGTTCATGGACTACGTGCCCGACGCGCGCTTCGACATGCGCGCCTGGGCCGGCGCCCACCGCTTCATCTACTGGCCGGTCTTCTCCTACAGCTTCTCCGCGCGCGAGGCCGGCGCCACGGTGCGCTACCGCTTCGACCGGCGGCACTCGGTGAGCGCGTTCGGCGAGCTCGGCCTGCGCACCTACAACGCGAACGCGCGCTACCGCCCTTCCCCCACGCCGCCCCTCCCGGACGAGCCGCCGCTCCCCATCCGTCGCCGCGAGGACACGGCCTTCGTGGTCGGCGCGGGCTACGCGTGGCGCGGGCCCTTCACCTTCAGCGCGGTGTGGTCGTACGCGGACCAGTCGTCGAACAGCTTCGGCGAGACCGCGCGGCGGCACCGGCTCACCCTCTCCTCCGCGTTCCGCCTGCCCTGGCGTCTCTTCCTGATGACCCAGCTCAGCCTGCAGGTGGCGACCTACCCGGACGGTGTCTTCCTCTCGCCAGAGATCATCCTCGAAGAGGACGCCGAGAATCACAACGCGCTCTCCCTCAAGCTGGCGCGCCCCATCTCCGATCACTTCGACGTCGAGGTGCGCTACGCCGTGTTCCAGAACCGGCTCGCGGACAACGGGCTCTTCTACTTCCGGCAGCTCGCCTGGACGGGGCTGACCTGGCGCTACTGAAGGGAGCTTTCATGGCGATGGGCATGGCGAAGGCAGTGGCCGGCGACGGGATGAGGGCGCTGGCCGAGCGCGCGAAGGCGGCCGGCCGGCAGCTCGCGGCGAAGCGCACCCCGGACAAGGACAAGGCGCTCACCGCCATCGCGTCCCGCATGCGCGCGAAGTCGAAGGAGATCCTCCGCGCCAATGCCTCGGACGTGAAGGCGGCGAAGCGCGAGGGCCGCAACGCCGCGTTCATCGACAGGCTCACCCTCGATGCGAAGCGCCTCGAGGACGTGGCCCGGGCGGTGGAGGCGGTGCGCGCGTTGCCGGATCCGGTCGGCGAGGTGGTGGAGACCTGGTCTCGTCCCAATGGCCTTCGGATCGAGAAGACGCGGCTGCCGCTCGGGGTGGTGCTGATGATCTACGAGGCGCGTCCCAACGTGACCTCGGACGCGGCCGCGCTCTGCCTCAAGAGCGGCAACGCGGTCATCCTCCGCGGCGGCAGCGAAGCGCACCAGACCAACACGGCGCTGATGTCCGCCGTCCGCGAGGGCCTCGCCCAGGCCGGCCTGCCCGAAGACGCGGTGCAGCTCGTCCCCACCACAGACCGCGAGGCGATGCTGGAGCTGCTCACACTGGACGGGCTCATCGACCTCGCCATCCCGCGCGGCGGCGAAGGCCTCATCCGCTTCGTGGTGGAGAACGCGCGCGTCCCGGTGGTGAAGCACTACAAGGGCGTCTGCCACCTCTACGTGCACAAGGACGCGGATCTGCGCATGGCCGAGGACCTCGCCTTCAACGGCAAGGTCTCGCGCCCCGGCGTGTGCAACGCACTCGAGTGCCTGCTGGTCGATCGGGCGGTCGCGCCGCGCTTCCTCCCCCAGCTCGCCACCCGCCTGGTCGAGGCCGGGGTGGAGCTGCGCGGGTGCCCCATCACGGTGACCCTGCTCCACCGGGCGGGCACCAAGGTCACCCCCGCCACGCAGGACGACTGGGGCCGCGAGTTCCTCGACCTCGTGCTCGCGGTCCGGGTGGTGAAGGACCTCGACGGGGCGATGGCGCACATCGCGCAGTACGGCTCGGAGCACACCGAGGCCATCGCCACCTCGGACCTCTTCGTCGCCGAGCGCTTCACCCGCGAGGTCCAGGCCTCGGCGGTGATGGTCAACGCCTCCACCCGCTTCAACGACGGCGGCGAGCTGGGCCTGGGGGCGGAGATCGGCATCAGCACCTCACGCCTGCACGCCTTCGGACCCATGGGTCTGCGCGAGCTGACCGCGCAGAAGTACGTCGTTCGTGGACAGGGACAGCTCCGCTAACTAACTTGCGCCGCCTTCAACATGAGCCCCACCAAGAAGACCACGACGAAGTCGAAGGCCCCGAAGCGCGCCACCTCCCCCGCGAAGAAGAAGGGGAAGGCGCCCGCGAAGGGCGGGGCCGTGGCGAAGAAGAAGTCCGCCTCGAAGTCCGCCCGCGGCGCCGCGCCGAAGAAGCGCGCCCTTTCGCCCAAGCGCCCGGCCCGCAAGAAGACCAAGGCGCTCCCCGGCGCCACCGCTGCCGCCACGCCTCCCGCGGAGAACCCGGCGGCGAAGGCGCTGGCGCAGCGGATCGGCGAGCTGTGCCTCGACAAGAAGGGCAAGGACGTGACGGTCCTCGACGTGCGCGGCATCGCCTCGTACGCGGACTACGTGGTGCTGGCCTCGGGTGAGTCCGAGCGGCAGGTCACCGCCATCGCCGACCACGTGCAGCAGAAGCTCAAGGAGGAGAGCGGCGAGCACGTCGTCGGCTCCGAGGGCCGCGAGACCGGCCAGTGGGTCCTGCTCGACTACGGGGACGTGGTGGCGCACCTCTTCTACGACGAGGCCCGGCCGCACTACGACCTCGAGGGCCTGTGGGCGGACGCGCCCCGCAAGACCCTCTCCTGAGGCGTGAAGGTCCGCGTCCTCTCCATCGGCAGGGACCGCTCGGGGCTCTTCCAGCCCATCGTCGACGAGTACGGCGGCCGCCTGAAGCACTACGCCCGGCTGGAGCTCCTCGAGCTGCCCGAGTCGAAGACGCCCGACGCCCGTCTGCGAGAGGGCCAGGCGCTGCTGGCGAAGGTGCGGCCGCAGGACTTCGTGTGCGCGCTCGACGAGCGGGGACAGCTCCTCGACAGCGTAGCCTTCTCTGGCGCGCTGCAGAGGTGCCTCAACGCCTCGCGCGACGTGTGCTTCCTCATCGGCGGGGACGAGGGCCTCTCGGACGAGGTGCGCAGCCGCGCGGACCTCATCCTCTCGCTGTCGAAGATGACCCTGCCGCACCGGCTGGCGCGCGCGGTGCTGATGGAGCAGGTCTACCGGGCCTTCACCATTCTCCGCGGGGAGCCCTACCACCGGCCCTGACCCGCGTTCGCCGCGCGTCCCGTCGATCTCGCCCGGCCGCCCGGCCTACACTCGGCCGACAGCCATGCTCCGCCTCCTCATCACTGCCCTGGCCTGCGCAGGACTTCTCGCCACCGGATGCGCGCGCACCGAACCGCTCTTCTGCGGTCAGCGCGGGGATCCGTCCTGCCCGCCGGACATGGTCTGCGTGAACAGCCGCTGCCAGTGGGAGGACGCCCCCGGCCTTCACTGTCCCGTGGGCGAGCTGCGCTGCGGCGCCGCGTGCGTGGACCCCTCGAGCGACGCCCAGAACTGCGGCACCTGCGGGCGCGTCTGCACCGGAGGCCGGGCCTGCTCGGACGGCGCCTGCGTGAGCGCGTGTCCCGTGAGGACGCTCCGCTGCGAGAGTGCGTGCGTGAACCCCGCCGGCGACCGGCGCAACTGCGGCGGCTGCGGGAACGCGTGCGGCCCGGACCAGACCTGCCAGGACGGTCAATGCACCTGCGGGAGCGGCCTGCGCACCTGCGACGACGCCTGCGTGAACGTGCAGAGCGATGCGTCGAACTGCGGCGGTTGCGGCAACGCATGCGGACCGGGGAGCTTCTGCGAGGACGGCGCGTGCGTCTTCGGCTGCTCGGCGGAACGAGCGCCTTGCGGCACCGCGTGCGTGGACCTCGACATCGACCCCTTCCACTGCGGCGCCTGCGACCGGCGGTGCGAGGTCAACGAGACCTGCTCCAACGGCCGGTGTTTCTCCGGCTGCGGCGATGGGCTCACCCGCTGCCATGGCACCTGCGTGGACACCTGGGTCGACCCGTCGCACTGCGGCGCGTGCGGGAACACCTGCGGGCCCGGCCAGAGCTGCGTGAACGGCGCGTGCCTTTGCCCCTCCGGTCAGGCGCTCTGCGACGGTCGGTGCGTGAGGGTGGACAACAACCCGCAGCACTGCGGCGCCTGCGGCAACACCTGTCCGTCCACCCACGACTGCGTGAACGGGCAGTGCCGCTGCGTGCCGCCGATGTTCAACTGCCCCGGCCGGTGCACGAACCTCTCGAGCGATTCACAGAACTGCGGCG
>CAZCWA010000002.1:8790-33304 GCA_964502265.1 uncultured Myxococcaceae bacterium
ACTGCGGCGGCTGCGGCAACGTGTGTCCGTCCGGGACCCTCTGTGAGAACGGGCTCTGCGTGATGGCGTGACGGCCGTCAGTCGCGGACCGGCATCTTCTCCAGCGCACGTATCGTCAGCGCCCGGACCACTGGCGACAGCGTGGCGAAGCCGGGCCCGAACTTGTTCACGTTCACCTGCATCGCGATCCGGCCGCGCGAGAGCTTGATCCCCACCGCGGCGCCCTGCTCGGAGATGAAGGCGTGGTCGCCGAAGCCCTCGAGCCACTCGATGTTCGTCAGGTTCGCCGAGACCGCGTGCGCGTGCGCTGCGTCGATGCTGGCGCGCGCGTTCTCCGCAGTCGGGTAGTACCCGTAGTCGACGAGGACGCCGACCGATTGGAGCTGTCCCACCGGCTCGATGCGCCAGGTGCAGCTCTGGATGCCGGTGCGCCCGGGGGGGACCATGCGTCCGTCGGCGATCGGCTCGAGGATGGGCTGAAGCTCGCTGGCCGGCAAAAGCGCGCACACGTCCACCTCCAGCACGTCCCGCGAGATTCCCTCCCCCGGCGCCTCGGGCCCTTCCTCGGGACCACAGCCGGCGAGCGGGAGGAGCAGGGAGAGCAGCAGCGCGCGGTGGATCGAGATCATCCGTGGATCTCTCTCCACCGCGCCGCCGCGGTCAACCCGTCGGCCTTCGTCAGTGCATCGGCGAGCGCGTGTCCGGGCTGCCCTCCAACGGCAACGGCTCGGCCACCGGCGACTCCACGCGGACGCTGACCGCCGAGACCACCGGCGCGTCGGCGGCAATCGGCTCGGCGGTGGAGGTCTCCGCGCCCTCGACGGTGCCGTAGGCGTAGTTCACCCTCCCCTCGCCCGTCGGCACCAGGTCGCGCTCTTCGAGCTCTTCACGCTCCTGCGAACGGGACTGCTGCTCGCGCAGCTTCTGGCCGCCGAGGATCGCCAGGCCCGCCGTGGCCGCGGGGATCGCCAGCGCGCCGATCTTCCGCCACGGAGAGAGCCTTCCCGGTGCCGGGAGGTCGCGCGCCGCGTAGCGCTCGAAGAGCTGGGTCGTCCCGGAGACGAAGGTCTTGAGATCCTGCGGCCCGCGGCTGGAGAAGATCCGGCCATCGAGGCACCCGGGCTCGTCCACCCAGACGGCGCCCGCGTTCCACAGGTCGTCCTTGATGCCCGGCCACGCGGCCAGCCTGCGTCCGTACGCGAGCCCCGCCGAGATGAGGACCCACGGCCCGTGACAGAGGGTCGCGATCGGCCGTCCCGCCATCGCCATCCGCCGCACGAAGTCGAGCGCCGCGCGGCTCTGCCTCACCGTGTCCGGGCCCACGAGGCCACCGGGGATGAACAGCGCGCCGTAGTGCTCGGGGCCCACGTCCTCGACCCGCGCGTCGACGGAGATCTTCCCGCCCGGGTAGATGAAGTTCACGCCACGCAGACGTCCCGAGCTCGGCGACACGATGTCGACCTCCGCGCCCTGCGCCTGCAGCGCGCGCCGCGGGACGGAGACCTCGACCTGCTCGAAGCCGTCCGCCGTGAGGATCGCGACGCGCACGCCCTTCAACCGTTTCCTGAAACCGAAGATGGATGCCATGGCACAAAGCTAGGGGCACCCACGGTCAGGGTCCTGCGCACGGGCCGGGCCGGCCGAAGGGCATGCGGGCGCTCAAGGCGTCGCGACGTGCGCCCGCGGCACCGGCTCGATCTCCTCCAGCCACGGCATGCCCAGGCCGCCCTCGCGCACGAGGAGGCGCAGCTCGCCTGCGCGCACCGAGTCCTCGTACAGGTCCCATTTGACCGACAGCTTTCGCAGCCCGGCCTCACCGGTCCAATCGCGCACGTGCAGGTAGTGCCTCGTCCTCTGCCGCCCGCGGTGGTCGCGCGCGAGCACCCGCTCGTGCCGGGCCACCGGGACGCGCACCTCCTGTGCGGGCGCGCGATCGAGGGCCACGTTCAGGTCCTTCGCCAGCGAGTACCCGCTCAAGAACGCGCCCACCCCGCCCATCACCAGCACCTCCAGCAGGACGATGTGCGCGCGCGCGCTGCGGCCGAGGAAGTACACGGTCGCGGCGATGAGCCCACCCCACAGGGGCACCGAGATCGCGAGCGAGGTGACGAGGGCCTCGTTCGGCACCAGCGTCGCCTCGGGCCTGTCGAACAGGGGCCGGAAGAGGCTCAGCATTCCGTAGAGGAAGAGCGCGGTGCTGCACGCGAGCACCACCGCCGCGCGGCGCACGAAGGGATCCCGCAGGTGATCGGACGCTCTGACCTCGACCTGCGCGAGCGCGTCCGCGATGGCCCGCAGGGTGGGGACGGTGCGCGCCAGGGCCTCGGACGCTGCCGCATCGTCTCCCGCCTGGAGGATGGAGAAGCGGCCCCACAGCCGTCCGCCGGCGCAGTGCAGCTCGATGAGCCGGATGCCCTCCCCCATCCGGAAGAGGGTGAGGATCCGCTCGCGCAGCGCCGGGCCCTTCTTCAGCGTGCGGCAGAAGAGGGGATCGTCCGAGACGACGTACACGCACTCGTCGAACTCCGGATCCCCCACCTGCAGCTCCACCGAGAGACCGATGGCCTTGGCGAGGCGGCTGCCGTCCCCTTCCCTCACCAGCTTGAAGGTGAAGGGGCCCGCGCCGAACACGCCGCCGTCGATGCCGGCGAGGGACCCGCGGTTCTTCCAGATGCGCAGCTCGAACGGAACGCCCCGGAACGATCGTCGCTCGCCCTTCCATCGCGCGCGGTAGCGGTGACGGAAGGTGACGATCGCGAAGAGGACGAGGCTGATGAGCCCGAAGAAGAACCACATGCCCCGATGCTACAGCCGGGACGCTACGGGTTGTTGACCCAGTCGAAATCCACCCCGATCAAGCCGGCGAACATGGCGGTCCACTCGTGGAGCTGGGCCACGTACTCCGCCTCGTTGTTGCCGTCGCTCGAGGGCGCGTACTTGCTCACCAGGGACGCCCAGTCGCGGTTGTTCACGTCCTCCCGGTAGATGGGCATGTTGAGCAGGTGGACGTAGGCGCGGATGCCCTGCTCCACCGACGGGTAGGCGGTGAAGTTGCCCGCGCCCGGCTGGCCGCCGAACTCGCGCTGCCACTCGGCGAAGCGGAGGTTGCCCGGGTTCTTGTTGGCGATGGAGAGCGTGTTGTCCGGCCGCAGGAAGGTGGACTCCTTCGCGAGCTGCGCGAGCACCAGGTCCACCGGCACCCCCTCCTTCCGGCACGCGTCCACGATCACCGCGCCGTAGCCCTGCATGGTGCTGGTCGGGTAGCGCGAGGCGATCATCTCGTCGATGCGCCGGGCCAGCGCCGCGTCCTTCGCGGACAGCTCGATGCCGTTCACCACCTCCACCGGGCCCGCCGGCGCCGTCGTGCCGGGGCCCTGCACCGGACCGTCGACGGGGACGATCGGCGGCGAGGTGCCATCCGCCGGACGCGAGCCGAGCACCTGCGTCAGCGCCGCGCGGGTCTGCGGTCCGAAGTGGGTGCCGTCGTCGGCGATGCCGTGATCGCGCTGCAGCGCCGCCACCGCCGCCTGGGTGCGCGGGCCGTAGTAGCCCGGGCCGGTCGCCATCTCCTCGGCGGTCATGTAGCCCGCGGCCACCAGCGAGTGCTGGAGCTTCTCGACCTCGGGGTCGTAGTGGGTGCCGCCCGAGTACTGAAGGTCCGTCTGCGGAACGCCCGAGCTGCCCGCCACCGGCGTCCCCGGCTGCGTGGAAGGCGTGCCCGGAGCGCCCGGGACGCCCGGCGCGGAGGCAGGTCCGGTGGCGCCGAAGTTGGTGCCGGTGAAGGAGGGCTGCCCGCCGGTGGGGCCGTAGAAGACGGAGAGCTGCTCGCGGGTCATCAGCACCGGGCCGCCGGTGTGGAGCGGGTCGGCGACGATGTAGAGGCCGTCCTCCGTCTTGCCGAGGATGGTGTTGACGTGGCCCACGTCGCCGCTGCCCATGCGCTCGGGGAACTGCCCGCGCCAGGCGTCGTTGGTGTAGCCGTAGGAGAGGACCGGCCCGTTCTCCAGCGCCGCGTCCAACTGGTCCCAGCCGTAGCCGACCTCCGCGTCACCGCCGGCCGCGTTCACGCCGTTGGTGGTCATGTCGCCGCCGGTCAGCTCGCTGTCGCGGTCGAGCTGCGGGACGGAGTTGCCGTTGGCGTCCTGGATCCAGGTGAACTCGCTCGAGCGCGACGGGGACATGATCGCCCGCGCGTAGTCGACCTGCTGCTCCTTGGTCAGGCCCGGCGGCATCCGGCCCGTGTAGGCCATGGCCATCGCCAGGCTCGCGGGGCCGCAGTTGGAGGAGAAGTTGGGGCCGGTCGGGTTGTAGCGCTCGTGGACGAACTGGAGGATGAACGCCTCGTCCGCGCTCATCGCCGGAGCGGCCTGCGGGGCGCTGGTCGGCGGGGTGGAGGTGTCGGGGACGGTGTTCGGCGCGGTGCCCGGGACGCTGTTCGGGACGCTCGGGACGATGGCGGGCGAGGGGTACGACGACTGCGGCTGCGAGCCGGCGAGGACGGTGGCGGCGGTCTGGGTGGCCCGGTTCGCGGCGCCGGCGACCTGCTCGAGCGTGTGCTGCTGCTTCGCCTCCACCAGCGCGGTGGCGATCCGGTGGTTGTTGATCGCCTTGGCGGCGGTCTCGAAGCGGCTGGTCTGGATCGCCTTCTGGAGCTTCTGGGCCTGCTCCGCGGTGACCTTCACGTTCACCGGCTTCTTCTTCCAGGCGGTGCAGGTGTACGGCGGCGGAATCTGGGTCGCTGCGGGGCGGCTGACCTGCACCTGCTTGACGAGCTTCGACAGCGTCTTGTTCGAGGACATGGGCGCTCCGGTTTCGGTCGGGAGACGGCACCGCTGAGCGGCGCCGGTACACACTGGTTCTCGATTTGTGTGAGTTCGAGGTTGCCTCGGTCATCTGGACGCGCCCTCCGGTCGGACGGGCAGTCCGCGTCGCGGGACGGGTGCCGAGCGCCCGAGGCAGTCATTCCGGCCGCTTGCACCGTCGACTCGGCCAGGCCGCGGCCTTGCACGGGCGCGGCGCCGCATGAACAAGACGAGAAAAACAGGCGCTCCGCTACGGGGCCGGCGCCGGGGTGTTCTTGCGGACGGCGACCGCGAGCACGCCGGCGCACACCAAAAGGCCGCCCGTCAGCGTCCACGCGTCGGGCAACTCGCCGAGGAAGAGCGCGCCCCACGCGGCGGCGAAGACGACCTGGAGGTACGAGACCGCGGTGGCGCGTCCGGCGGGCTCGCGGTGCAGGCCCTCGGTCATGAACACCTGCGCCACCTGGGTGGTGACGCCCACGCCGAGGAGCAGGAGCCACCCGGTAAGCGAAGGCCACTCCCACTGGGAGATGGCCGGCGGCAGCGCGAGCGGGGCGGCCACCAGGGGGAACCAGAAGACGACGACCAGGGGCGGCACCAGCCCGCGCGCTTTTCGGACGGAGACGTAGGCGGCCGCGCTGAGGAGCGAGCCGAGCACCGCGATGGTCACCGCCACCACGGGCAGCGGCGTGTGGCCGGTGTCGCCGAAGAGGACGGCGGGCCTCGCCACCAGGGCCACGCCGCCCAAAGAGAGCAGCGTGGCGAAGAGGTCCGCGAAGGTGATGCGCTCGCGCAGGGCCACGGCGGCGAGCAGCCCGGTGAAGACCGGGTTCATGTACTGGATGACCGTGGCCTCGGCGAGCGGGAGGTGGACGAGCGAATAGTAGAAGCAGGTCAGCGCGCCGAACCCGAGCAGCCCGCGCACGGCCAGAAGGCCCTTGTGCCCCGCCCAGGGGTTCATCCCCCGCCGCCTGAGCATGCTCCAGGAGAGCACCAGCGCGACCACAGCGCGCGCCAGCACCACCTGCGAGGAGGGCAGCCCCTCCAAAGAACCTGAGGCGCGGACCATCAGGCTCATCAGCGAGAAGAAGAAGGCCGCTGCGGCCATGTGCCACAGCCCGCCCCGCTTCGCGCTCCCCTTCTCCGTCGACCGCTCCACGGGCGCGGCTTTACCACTGGCCTGCAGAACACGAGGGCCCTACCGTCGAACCATGAAGCCTGCGCACAAGGTCCTCCTCACCATCCTCGACGGCTGGGGCGTTCGCGCCGAACGGGACGCCAACGCCATCGCCATCGCCGGCACCCCACAGCTCGAGCGCATCTCGCACGGGATGCCGTACACGGAGCTTCAGACCGCCGGGCTCGCGGTCGGTCTGCCCGAGGGGCAGATGGGCAACTCGGAGGTGGGGCACACCAACATCGGCGCGGGGCGGGTGGTGTACCAGGACCTCGTCCGCATCAACCGCGCCGCCGAGTCCGGCGAGCTGGGCCAGAACCCGGTCATCCGCGCGGCGATGGACGCGGCCAAGGCGGACGGGCGCGCCTTCCACGTGCTCGGGCTGGTCTCGCCGGGCGGGGTGCACTCGTCGATGGAGCACCTCTACGCGCTCTTGCGCGCGGCGAAGGAACGCGGGCTGCCGAAGGTCTTCGTGCACGCCTTCACCGACGGGCGGGACACCCCGCCGCAGAGTGGCCTCGGGTACGTGGAGGAACTGGAGCGGTTCCTCGCGCAGAACGGGACCGGGAAGATCGCCACCGTGATCGGCCGGTACTACGCCATGGACCGCGACAAGCGGTGGGACCGGGTGCAGCAGGCATACGACGCGATGGTGCGCGGCGTGGGCGAGAAGGCGCCCTCGGCGGTGGCGGCGGTGAGGGCCTCGTACGACGCGAAGGTGAACGACGAGTTCATCCACCCCACGGTTGTCACCCACGCCGGCGGCGAGCCGGTGGGGAGCATCCGGGATGGGGACTCGGTGATGTTCTTCAACTTCCGCGCGGACCGGGCGCGGGAGCTGACCCAGGCTCTGGCGTTCCCCGGGTTCAAGGAGGTGGATCGGGGGGGCCTGCTGCTCGGCCGCTACGTGTGCATGACCCAGTACGACGAGACCTTCGGCCTGCCGGTGGCGTTCGGGCCGGAGCAGCCGCAGCGCATCTTCCCGGAGATCCTCGCCGAGAACGGCCTGCGCCAGTTCCGCACCGCGGAGACGGAGAAGTACGCGCACGTGACCTTCTTCTTCAACGGCGGGCGCGAGGTCGTCTACCCCGGCGAGGACCGCGCGCTCATCCCCTCGCCGAGGGACGTGAAGACCTACGACCTCAAGCCGGAGATGAGCGCCCGCGAGGTGACCGCCGAGCTCATCCGCCGCATCGAGTCCGACCAGTACGACTTCGCCCTGGTGAACTTCGCCAACACCGACATGGTGGGCCACTCGGGGCTGCTCGACGCGACGGTGAAGGCGGTGCAGGTGGTGGACGAGTGCCTGGGGAAGCTCGGGGACGCGTGCGCGCGGAAGGGCTGGGTGATGGCGGTCAGCGCCGACCACGGCAACGCCGAGCAGATGACCGACCCCGTCACTGGCGGGCCGTACACCGCGCACACGCTGAACCCGGTGCCGTTCCACCTCATCCACCCCGAGCTGCGCGGACACAAGCTGCGGCCGGGGATCCTCGCGGACATCGCGCCCACGCTGCTGAAGGTGATGCGGCTGCCGCAGCCGGGCGAGATGAGCCGGCAGGGCCTGCTCTAGGCGGAGGCGACGATGGGGGCGTTCGGGGAGTCGGTGCTGGATCTGCTCTTCCCGCCCTCGTGCGTGGCCTGCGGCACGGTGCTGCCGGGCCCGGGGAGCTTCTGCGAAGGATGCGTCTGGGAGGTGGCCGAGCTCCCCTCCGAGCGGTGCGTCCGCTGCGCGGAGCCGGGTTCCTTCCGCCACCGCGAGTGCCCCCGCTGCTTTCTTGTTCCACCGCCGTTCGCGAAGGTGCACGCGGCGTTCGTGCACGAAGGTTCGGTCGCGCGCGCCATCCAGCGGTTCAAGTACGAAGACCACCCCGAGCTCGCCGCGCCCCTGGCCGCGCTGCTCTTTCCGGTGCTGGAGCCGGCGTTGGCGAAGGGTGGGAGCGTCAGGCGGGTGTGCGCGCTGCCCCTGCATCCCTCGCGGAGGGCGCAGCGGATGTTCGATCAGTCGGAGCTTCTGGCGGGCGAGCTGGCCCGGCGGCACCGCCTCGAGCGCGTGTTCCCCCTGGAGCGGGTGCGCCCCACCGTCCGGCAGGTCGGGCTGGACGAGCGCACCCGCGAGCAGAACGTGAAGGACGCCTTCCGGGTCCGCCCCGCCCGCGCCGCGAGCGTCGCCGGCGTGGACCTGCTGCTGGTGGACGACGTGGTGACCACCGGCGCCACCGCCCGCGCCGCCGCCCAGGCCCTGCTCGAGGCCGGCGCCCGGACGGTCGAGGTGGTCGCCATCGCCCGCGCTTACACGCCGGCAGCGTGACCGACGCGGAGGTCTTGGTTCGTCAGGGGGGCCCGCGCTCCGGTCCGTGTCCGCACACGCCACGGCCAGCGAGTCGTCACGGCCGCCCGAGCGCTCCCCAGGCGCGGCGCGTGCGGGGAAGGTGCTCCTTCGCGCGACGTGGCCGCTGCGCTCGCGCCTGATTGCGCGGTTGCCCGTCCGCTCGAGCGCGTGAGCCATTCGGGGCACGGCTCGAGCCGGTGGCGGGCGGTTCGATCGGCGGGAGATGACATGAGCGCGTGGACGGACCGGGCCTGAGCGATGCCGCGGAAGGTCTGCTGGCATGCAGGAGCCTTCAGCGCTCTCGAGATCTGACCCGCCTGTGCTCTCGAGAAGTGGACCAGGTCGGGATCGCGATCGGACATCCTGATCCCAGCTGGGCGCCGTGATCACGACGACCCGCAGATGCACGAAGCCCCCGATCGCGGGGCGCGTGATCGAGGGCCGGTTCACATCGAGGTGGGGGGGGACCGTGTTCAGCCTGTCTCCTCGCGAAGGGAGGGGCCCTCGATTCGCACCGTGTGGCACTGGTGACGGAGCCGGCTGAGGAGGGCCGAGACGAGCGCCTTGTTTCCCAGGAAGCTCCCCCACTCGGTGTACTCGAGGTTGGTTGTGATGATCGTGGGCCTGCGCCGGTAGCGCTCCTCCATCAGCTTGAAGAAGATGTTCGTCTGCTCGGGCTTGAGATTCAGGTAGCCCATCTCGTCGATGACGAGCACGTCGGCGTTCGACAGGCGGTTGAGGAGTTTGCGCGTCGAGCGATCCGCGAGCGAGGCTTACATCTCATCGAACAGATCGGCGCTCTTGGACTTGGTGTGGGTGAACTGTCGCTCATAGCTGTTTTACTTGAACCCGTTCCGGCGGCAGTCCGTACAGGCTGCCGCGCCTGCAAAGCCCTCTCCGCCATCCCCTCCGACGGTAGCGTGCCGGGAATGTCCGCCGCCCCGGTCTGTTCGCGCGGGCCGCCCAACGGCCTCACGCCCACGCAGCCCCGGAGCCCGCCGACATGCACCGCCTCCTCCTCGTCTCCCTCGTGCTGGCTGGCACCGTCGGTTGCGACCAGGCCACCAAGCAGCTCGCGGTCTCGGAGCTGCGCGGCGAGCGGGGGCACTCGCTGCTCGGCGGCCTCTTCACCCTCGGCTACGTGGAGAACCCGGGCGCGTTCCTCAGCATGTTCGCGGACCTCTCCCCCACCGCGCGCACCTGGCTGCTCACCGGCGGCGTGGGGCTGATGCTGGTCGGCCTGCTCGTCTACACGTTGGCCACCCGCGGCCTCCCCAAGCTCCAGGTGCTCGCCTTTGCCCTCTTCATCGGCGGCGGGCTGGGGAACTGGATCGACCGGCTCACCAACGACGGCCGGGTGGTGGACTTCATGTCGCTCGGCGTGGGGCGGCTGCGCACCGGCGTCTTCAACGTGGCCGACCTCGCCATCGTGGCGGGCCTCGTGGTCCTGCTCGTCTCGGTGCGCCGGGACGGCGTGCAGACCGCCGCGGGTTGAGCGGTCACCGGAAGGGCCCGGCCCCGAGCGCGTGGTTGCGCAGCGAGGCGCGCGGTCCCGGCTCGAGGAAGTCCTCCAGCAGCCGGTCCCACTTGAGCGGGCAGAGGTAGCCCTCGGCCGCGTTGGTGGCAGCCCGGGAGAGGCGGGTGTAGAGGCCGGGCTGCGAGAAGAGCTCCTCCACCCGCGCCGCCAGCGATTCGGGCGAGGCGGCCTTGCACACCAGCGCGTTCTCCCCGTGCCGGATGCGCAGCGCGAACATCGGGTGGTCCGACGCGATGAGCGGCGTCCGCGTGCACAGGGCCTCGTAGAGCGTCATCGGCAGCCCCTCCGGGTATTCGTGGCGGCTCGGCACCAGCACCGCGTCGTGGGACCGCATCGCCTCCAGCACCCTGTCGTGCGTCTGCCGCCCGGCGAACGTCACCCGGTCCCCCACGCCCCGTCGCGCGGCCAGCGCCTCGAGCTGCGCCCGCTCCCCCTGGCCGATCAGGGTGAGCCGCGCGTCCCTGCCCAGGCGCTTCAGCTCGGCCACCGCCTCGATGGCGTCGCCCACGCCCTTGGTCTCGCCCAGCCACCCCACGTAGACGAGGCGCCAGGGTGCGTCCGGCGGCGGCGCCTCCTTCGGCGCGTAGTCCAGCGGCGAGACGATCACCGGCCAGTCGAAGGGGACGATCTTCTCCCCGTCCACGCCGATGCGCGCGAGGTCCATCGCCGCCGCGAGGTTGTGGTTCGCCACCCGCTCCACCGCCGGATGGTTCAGCACCCACGCGAGCTGCCGGTTGCGCAGCCCGGTGCGCAGCCCGCTGCCGCGGAAGCTGTCGGCGAAGAGCGGGAGCATGGGGATGCGCGCGCGGATCCCCCACTCGAGCACCGGGACGATCGGCGCGGCCACCACCAGGTGCGTGGGGCTCGTGCGCGCCACCGCCTGCACCAGCGCGTCGTACCGGGGCCGGCCCTCCTTCGGGTAGAGCGCCACCCCGGCGGTGCGGACGCCGTTGGGCAGCACCTCCTCGGGGAGGTCCGCCGCGAAGCAGAGCACCGTCACCGACTCGATGCGCCGGCGGTCGGCGGCGAGCCTCCCCACGAAGTCCACCGTGTACTTCTGCGCGTAGTAGGTGGCGCCCTCGCCCCGCTCGAAGCGGCGGTAGGCGTCCGCGTAGTCGCCGTACTGGACGATGGTGAGCCTGCGCGGCGCGTCCGTCTCCTCCACCACCGCCCGGCCCGCCGCCCGAAGGACCTGCGAACGCATCCGCACCGCCGCCTGCCACACCTGCCCGAAGGCCGATTCCATTTCCATCTCTCCCCCCCGAAATACGGCTCCGCACCGGATGTGCGGCGCACCCCGCGACAACGGGTGCACGAGCATGAAGGCGCGACGGACACGCGGGCGCCGGACGGCGAGAGTCGCCCCTTTGCCCCCATCCATCGGCGCGGGTTAGGAACGCGGGATGGCGCACCGTCCACCTGTTCACCCTTCCACCCGCCTGCTCACCGCGCTCGGCCTCGCCGGCGCGCTGGGCGCCCTGGCCGGCTCAGGCTGCGGCGGCCCGAAGCCGGGGGAGTACGACGAGGAGACCGGCCTTCAGGGCATCGCGGTGAGGGACGGCGCGCTGGCCGGCACCTGGGCGCAGCGGACGGTGTTCGGGACGATGGTGACGGTGCCGATCCTCGGCCGGCGCGAGAGCGGCGGCGGCAGCACGCGGCTGGTGGAGCGGACGTGGGACGCGCAGGCGAGGCGCTACCGCGAGCGGTTCGTGCGGTGCACCAACGACGTGACCGAGACCGACGGCACCCGGACGATCATCCGCGACGAGACCCTGGCCCGCATCCTCCCCGGCCACTACGAGAGCGGCGCGGACCACGTGGCGGGCGCGTGGCAGTCCGAGGATCTGATCGACGTGTGGGGCCTGCGAGGCCTGCCGGACATGCGGACCACGCCCTTGCCCAACAGCGACAACTTCCGGGATGCGCCGATGCGCGACTGGGTGTGGGACGAGGACGAGGACGGCCACCCCGGCGTGACCGTGCTCATGCGCGGGACGATCTCGGCGAACCTCTACGTCATCAAGCGCAACATCTACGCGTTCGACGGCACGGTGCTGTCGGAAGACCGCGTCCAGGGGTTGGTGCGCCAGTCGCTCGCCGAGTCCAACCCGCTGGAGTCGACCGTCTCCTGGCTCGAGCGCGAGGGCGCCACCGAGCCGCACCCGGATCCGCTGGTGAGCTGGTTCGACATGGTGCGGCTTCCGGACGGCGCCGGCTGCGACGAGGTGCGCGCGGCGGATGCGGACGGACGGCTCTCGCGGACGCGGCCGTTCTGAGAGGAGGCGCCACGCGGGGGCACCCTCACCCGGTGCGGCAGCGGAAACCACGACGGGCCCAGCCGGAAGACCGAGGCGAAGTACGCCGCCTGTTGCCGGAGTGGATAGCGGTACTCGAGCACCGCGCCGCCCTCGCAGGGGATGAGCACCCGCCAGCCGCGGTGCGCGCGCTTCACCTCCGCCTCGTCCCACCTCGCCCCCGTCGCCCGGCTCGTCACCATGCGAGGGCGTGCAGCAGGATGCGGGCCGGTGCGCCGCCCTGTAAGTCCGGCCGCTTCCGCGGATGCGACAGAGGCCTACCCGGTAAGGGTTTCAGGCCGCGCGCAGGGTGATGACCGTCACCTCGGCGGCCATGCCCACCCGGAAGGGCAGCCAGTGGCCGGTCCCGCTGCCCACGTAGAGCTGCGAGGGCCCTCGGCGGTAGCGGCCGATCATGTGCTCGTAGGCGAAGAAGAAGAGCGGCATCCGCAGAAAGCCCACCTGGCCGCCGTGGGTGTGCCCCGCCAGCGTCAACGCCGCGCCGCGCGCCGCCGCGTGGGGGAAGAAGTCCGGGTGGTGGGTGAGGCAGAGCACCGTCTCGCCCTCGCCGACGTCCTTCCAGCCCTTCTCCGCCGAGGTCTTCATCAGCCCGTCCCGGACCTCCTTCGGCGGGCGGTGCCGGCCGCCGCGCAGCATGGGGTAGTCCACGCCGACGATCCGCAGGGGCGCGCCGTTGTGCTCGAGGAGCAGGTTCTGATCCTGGAGGAAGCGCAGCCGCCCGTTGGGAGCCCTGCGCGCGTAGGCCTGCAGCACCTGCCGCTCGCCGCGCCAGATCTCGTGGTTGCCGATCACCGCCACCATCCCCAACGGCGCGCGGGTGGACTCGAGCGCGTCCATGGTGGGCTCGAGCTCCGCCATGTCGTCGATGAGGTCGCCGGTCATCACCTGCAGGTCGACCCCCTCCGCGTCGAGCGCCTCCACCGCCCGGCGCAGGTAGTCGGTGTCGATGAAGTCGCCCACGTGCACGTCGGTGAGGTGGCCGATGCGCAGCCCGTCCAGCGCAGGCGGCAGGTTCGGGATGCGGAACGCCTCGTGGCGGACCTCGAAGCCGTTGAAGGCCGCCGCGGTGCCCACCGTGCCCACCGACGCCGCGGTCACCGGCAGCGCCATCCCGAGGAAGCGCCGGCGCGAGCCGTCCACCTGCCCATCCCCGGCCATGGCGGCGGGCACCGGCCCGAGCAGCGGAGGCCGCTTGAGCACCCGCGTGCGGAAGAAGCCCAGCACCCGGAGGGGCACGCCGATGGCGATCGTCACCAGCGAGGCGACCATCCACGCGGTGAGCGCAGCCTGGCTCAGCGGCGTGAAGACGCCTGCGCCCGGATGCTTCGCCGCGAGGAACCCGCCGTGCACCAGGACCACGGCGAGCGCGAAGAGCCCGCTGCCCCGCACCGTCCGCAGCCCCGGCCACAGCCCGCGCAACGTCGCCCACGCGAGCACCGAGAGGACCAGCGACGGGAGGAGGCTCCTCACCGCGCACCTCCGGCCTTCGCGCGCTCGGCGAGGGCGAACACATCCTTCATCTCGTAGCGGATGACGGCGGGGCCCTCCTCGGCCCAGGCCTGCACCAACGCGTGCGCCACGTCCTCGCCGGAGATGGCGCGCAGGAGCCCGAGCCCCGGAACGTTCCCGAGCGCCTTCGACACCACCAGCGCCAGACCTTCGCCCAGACGCTTCTGCTCCCGCTCCCCGGCGAGCAGACCCGGCCGGAGGATGCGCGTGCGCGGGAAGCCGAGGGCGACGACGTCCCGCTCGAGCTCGCCCTTCATCCGCGGATAGAAGATGCGCGAGCGCTCGTTGGCGCCGCCCGAGGAGACGAGCGCCAAAGTCTCCACCCCGTTCTCTCGCGCGCGCTGGGCGGTCTGCAGTTGAAAGGTGTGGTCCACCTCGTACTGCGCCTGCTTGCTGCCCGCCTGCTTCAGCGTGGTGCCCAGGGCGGAGAAGAGGACGTCCCCCTTCACCTGCCCCGCCCAGTCGTCGGGGCGGCGGAAGTCCACCACCTGCGCGTCGAGCTTCGGGTGGGAGAGGGGAAGCGGCCTGCGGGCGAAGGTCACCACCCGGTCGAAGCGCGCGTCGTCGAGAAGCTGTCGGACCAGCGCGCCACCCACGAGGCCGGTAGCGCCAATCACCAATGCGGTCTTGCCCATGCGAGGCCGCGAGAGCTAACGCGCGGCGCCGGGCAGGACAACGAAAGCTGGGGATCAGGCGTGCTCTTCGTTCTGCGGCGGATGCGCCGGGTGGTGCACCGGGCGGCGGCGGGGGAAGAACTTGCGCTCGATCGGCCGCAGACCGGCCAGGGCGATCAGCGAGATCAGCGCGCAGGTGACCGCGCCGAAGTAGTAGCCCGAGCCCGAGGCCAGCCCCAGCGCCGCCGCCAGCCAGAGGTTCGCCGCGGTGGTCAGCCCCTTCACCCAGCCGCCCGTCTTGAGGATGGCGCCGCCGCCGAGGAAGCCCACCCCCACCACGATCTGCGACGGGAGCCGCGCGGGGTCGACCTGGAAGATCTCGCCTGCGCCCGGCGTGTTCGCGTCTGGCCGGAGCCCGTCCACGCCGACGAGGGTGAACAGACAGGCCCCCACCGCGACGAGGATGTGGGTGCGGAAGCCGGCGTGGTGCCCGCGCCACTCGCGTTCGAGGCCGAGGATCCCGCCGAGGAGCGCGGCGAGTCCGATGCGGAGGAGGATGGTCAGCTCGTCCATGGGGTTTTCGGACGAGGAGGATGTGCACGCGCGGTGGGAAAAGAAGCCCTCAGCCCGGGCGATCCATCGACTCCCGCCAGCGCGCGATGTGGTCGGGCGGCAGCGGCGAAGGACCGTCGTAGCCCACCACGCGCACCAGCTCCGAAGGCGGCACCGTGCGGCCCTTGTGCTTGGCCACGCCCTTCACCGCGCCCAGGGCCAGCACCTGCCTGTCGGAGGGACGCTCGAAGCGGTGCTCGTAGAAGAACCACTTCTCGTCCCAGCACGCGAGCCGGGTGACGAGCTCCACCCGCTCGAAGGTGCGCAGCTCGCGCAGGTAGCTGACGGTGGCGCTGCCCACCACGGGGATCCACCGCCGCCGGAGCATCTGCGAGAGCAGCCCGGTGCGCTGCGTGTGCGCGTACCGGCCGAAGTCCATCAGGGTGAGGTACCGGCCGTTGTTCACGTGCAGGTAGATGTCGATGTCGGTGGGCCAGACCCGCAGCGGGAGGCGGATTTCGTCCAGCACGGGGACCTTCGGGCCCGGCAGGGTGCGCGCGGTGACCGAGGCGAGGCGGAGGAGATAGGAGCCCAGCATGACCCCTCCTCTATTACGCCGGCATCAGCCGCGCTGCCCTCGCTGGACGTCGCGCAGAGGCTCCGGTCGCAGCGCCACCTCGAGGAACGTCGTCTTCCGGCCGGACACCACCGCACGCAGGCAGCGCCAGAGACAGGCGGCGCCGAACTCACGCCAGACCAGGAACAGATTGAGCAGAATCTCCCGATGGGTGATGACGCCGCGCATCGCCGCCCTCCCTTGCTTGGATGGGGCTGCCGTGTGCAAAGCCGCGGCCGCGCGCCCGTCGGTCAGAGGACGCTGCAAGGGCGCGAGACCCGATGGGCCGGGCGCCATCCGGCGAAGCGAGCAGGTCCTGGAGCGCGGACGGTACCGGGCGGGCCTGAAGGAGTTACCGATCGCCCCGCCGATTTCGCACGGTCGCGTACAGGGCCCTGCGCCGAGCGGGCAACGCGTCAGGACTTGCGGGGGTCGTGCCCGTCGTCGACCAGCTCCGCGTCCTCCACCTCGAGGTCGCCGTCCTTTCGATCGATGCGTCGAGCGCGGGTGTCCATGGCGGGATCGGCGACCTCGGTCACCTGGCCGATCACCTTGCGCGGACCCGAAGGGCCCCGCGGCGTCACGTCCCGCGGGCCCTGTCCGAAGGGGCCGTCGCCGAAAGGCCCCCCGACGCCGAAGTGCGTCACCCTCACCGCGCCTCTGCGCATCGAGCGCTCCAGCCTCCGCCGGACCTGCGCGGCCACGAGCCTGCGCGTGGGTGGCAGAAGCAGCAGCACGCCCACGAGGTCGGTGAGGACGCCGGGGATCACCAGGAGCACGCCCCCGAGGAACACCAGAAGCGCGCTCAGCAGGCCCTCCTCCGGCACCTGTCCGCCCGCGAGCGTCTCGCGCCATTTCCCGAGTACCCGCAGGCCCTCCCGCCGGGCGAGCGTGACGCCGACGAACCCGGTCACCAGCACCATGGCGAAGGTGGGCATGAAGCCCATGTGCCGGGCGATCTGCAGCAGCAGGTAGACCTCGACGAAGGGGACGAGGCCGAAGAGGAAGAACAGCTTGCTCACCGCCCAGCCATAACAACGCGGCCTCCGCGCGGCGAGGGCCGACTGCCCCTGTGCTAATGGAAGGAGGGCATGCGTTCTTCCGCGCGTCCCCTCCTCCTCGCGGCGCTCCTCCCGCTGTGCGTCTTCGCCCAGCCGCAGGGCGTCCCCGAGCCGCCCCGGGAGCTGCACCTCGAGGACCCCTTCGTGCAGCGCGCGGTGGAGCTGACCGGGATCGCCCGCGCCCACGCCACCCACCCGCGCGCCATCGCCGCGCTGGCGGAGCTGCACGCGCTGCGCGACGAGGTGCCGGACCTCAACCTCCTCTGGAACTTCTACACGGAGCTCGTCCAGCGGCGGACCACCCACCCGGAGGTGCGCACCGTCGCGCGGATGCTGCTCGCGGACGTGGTGGCGGCCCGCGGATTCCTGCAGCGCGCGGAGAACCTGCACGCGCCATTGGGCCACGTGCGGCACTTCCACGTGGTCGGCTCGTTCGACAACGAGGGCAAGGCGGGCTGCGACGTCGACCACGGGCCGGAGGCGGAGCAGGACCTCGCGCGCGTGTACCCCACCCGTCACGGCGAGACCGCCTGGCGGGCGATCGAGTCTCCGGCGCGGGACGGCTACGTGGACCTCTCCTCGCTTCTGCGCCCCCATCGCGAGGCGGTGGCGTACGCGCTCTCGGTGATCGAGGCCCCGGGCGAGGCGCGCGCGGAGCTCTCGGTGGGCGTGGGCGGCGCGTTCCGGCTCTGGGTCAACGGGGAGCGCGTGCTGCACTCGGACGACTACAACCTGCCCCGTCCGGATCAGGCGCGCGTGGCGGTGCGGCTGCGCAAGGGCCACAACCGCGTGCTGCTCAAGGTCTGCCAGGACGCAGGCCCCTTCGGCTTCTACCTGCGCCACCAGCCCGCGCCGGGCGGTCCCGATTCGAAGCCGATCGCGGTGAAGGCGCTGGAGCCTGTGCCCCGCGGGCGTGGCGCGCTGCCGCAGGTTCTGCCCACCGCCGCGGCCCTGCTCGCGCGCGAGGTGCAGCGGCGCCCCAACGACGCGGGCCTTCGCGGGGACTACGCGCGCGTGCTCCACTTCACCCGCGCGTTCGACGAGCGGTCGCGGCTCGACGTGGTGGAGGCCGAGCGCGCCGCCGACGCTGCGCCGGAGGACGTCTGGCTCCAGCTCCACGCCGCGCGGGTGCACCGGGAGGACCACAACCTTCGCCGCCGCTACCTGGAGCGGGCTTTGGCCGCGGCCCCGCAGCATCCGGTGGCCCGGCTCCAGCTCGCACAGCACCTGCTGGAGCGGGATCGTCCGGCGAAGGCACTGGAGCTGCTCGAGCCGCTGCTGAAGTCGCATCGCCGGTTCGCCCGCGCGCACCTCGCGCTGGCGGACGCGTGGGCGGCGCTGGACGAGGTGCCGAAGAGCCAGCTCATCGTGGAGGGGCTCTTCCAGCGCGCGTCCCAGCATCCCGAGGTGGTGCGCGAGGCGGCCCGGGTGGCGCGCAGGCTCGAGCGGCACGTCCAGGCGCAGGAGCGGTACCGGGCGGCGCTGGGCCTTCGTCACGACGACGCCGAGAGCCGGCGCGCGCTGGCGGTGCTGCTGGCGGAGCTGGGCCGTCCGGAGGAGGCGGCGCGCGAGTGGCAGGCGCTGCTGAGGCTGTGGCCGTGGGACCTCTCGGCGCGGATGCGGCTCGGGGAGCTTCTGGCGGCCAACGGCGAGGTCCACGCGGCGCGGCGGCTCTTCGACGAGGCGCGGACGCTGCTCCCGGACGAGCCGGAGCTGCACGAGCGGGAGGGGCGGGCGCTGCTGCACGCGGGACGTCGCGACGAGGCGCTGACTGCCTTCGAGCGGGCGCTGGTGCTGCGGCCCCAGAACCCTTCCTTGCGCGAGGCGATGCGTTCCCTGCAGGGGCTCGACGCGGCGTGGGGGTTGGAGCACGTGGAGGACGTGGCCGCGCTGGCGAAGGAGGCGGCGGCGAACGATGCGCTGGCGGGGGAGGACGCGGTCATCCTCGCCGACTACTCGTACACGCGGGTGCAGCCCACCGGTCAGTCCTCGCGCTTCCACCAGCTCGCGGTGAAGGTGCAGACACAGCGCGGGGTGGACAGCTTCCGCGTGTTCCCCATCACCTGGTCGCCGGCGCGGCAGGAGGTGCAGGTGCTCCGGGTGCGGATCACGCGGCCGGACGGGTCGGTGATCGAGTCCTTCGGCGACCACGACCGGAACATCAACGAGCCGTGGACCGGGATGTACTACGACGCCCGCGCCCGCGAGCTCTCCTTCCCCGCGCTGGCGCCGGGCGACGTGCTCGAGCTGCGCTACCGCATCGAGGACACCGCGCGCGAGAACCTCCTCAGCGACTACTGGGGCGACGTGGCCTACGTGCAGACGCTCGCGCCGAAGCTGCGCTGGTCGTACCTCGTGGACATGCCGGCGCAGCGGCCGCTGTACTGGAACCGCGCGCAGCTCGGTGAACGGGTGCAGGTCGAGGAGCGCGCGGGAGACACGTTCGAAGAGGGCCGGCGCCTCTACCGCTTCAGCGCGCAGAACGTGTCCCGCATCGTCCCCGAGCCGTCGATGCCCGGCTGGGCGGAGCTGGCCACCACCGTGCACGTCTCCACGTACGAGACCTGGGACGGGGTGGCCCGCTACTGGTGGGGCCTGGTGCGCGATCAGCTCGTGCCCGACGAGGCGCTGCGCAAGACGGTGGACACCGCGCTCGCCGGCGTGGACCGCAAGGACGAGCGCGCCGTGGTCTCCGCGCTCTACGACTTCGTGGTCACCCACACGCGCTACGTGGCGCTGGAGTTCGGCATCCACGGCTTCAAGCCCTACCGGGTGGACCGGGTGCTCTCGCGGCGCTTCGGCGACTGCAAGGACAAGGCGTCGCTGCTCTACGCGATGCTGCAGGTGGCGGGCGTGGACAGCCGGCTGGTGCTCCTGCGGATGCGGCACCTGGGCGACATCGGCGAGGAGGTCGCCTCGCTGGCGGCCTTCAACCACGCCATCCTCTACGTGCCCTCGCAGGACCTCTGGCTGGACGGCACCGCCGCGTTCCATGGCGCAAGCGAGCTGCCCTCCGCCGACCGCGCGGCGAACGTGCTGGTGGTCGAGCCGGACGGGACGAGCACCTTCCTCACCACGCCCGAAGCCCGCGCGCAGGACAACGACGTGCTGCTCGCCCTGGACGTGGCGGTGCAGGGAGACGGCCGCGCGCAGGTGGCCGGACGGTCCGTCGTCACAGGCCAGGACGCGCCCGAGTACCGCCGCGCCTACGCCACCGCCGCCACCCGCCGCGCGGTGTTCGAGCAGGGCTGGAGCCAGCTCTTCCCCGGCCTCCGGGTCGGAAGGGTGGAGGTAGGCGAGTTGGCGAAGCTCGACGCGCCGGTGCTGCTCGACCTCGACCTCGAGGTCCCCCGCTACGCCGAGGTGCTCGCGGACGGCGGGCTGAGGCTCCACCCCTTCGGCAGCCCCCGCACCTACGCGCAGGCGTACGCGGCGCTGGCGCAGAGGACGCACGACCTCGTGCTGCCCGCGCCGTGGACCCACCGCTTCCGCTTCCGCCACGCGCTGCCGCAGGGCTTCGCGCCGGCGGACCTGCCCGCGGACGTGGAGCGCGATTCGCCCTTCGGGAAGCTGCGGGTGGCGCACCGGATCGAGGACGGCATGCTCGTCTCCGAGGCGGCGCTCGAGCTGTCCGTCGCGCGGGTGAAGGCGAAGGACTACCCGGCGTTCCGCGCCTTCCTCCTCGCCGCGGACCACGCGCTCTCGCGCCGCATCGGGGTGGGGCCGGTGGTGGGCGGAGAGAGCGTGCCCGTCTCGCCGCCGAAGTAGCCTACGGCTTCGCGATCTCCTCGAGCAGCCGGCGCACCGCCGCCACGTCCGGCACGCGGTAGCGCGCGATCGACGCCTTGGCCCCCACGTGCACGGTGATCCCGTCCTCGGGAATCGCCGCGAAGAGGTCCTCGTCGGTGCGGTCGTCTCCGAAGGCCACCGCCAGCGCGCCCTCCCCCTCCTTCGCCAGCACCTCCTCCGCCACCATCGCCTTGTTGATCCCGTACGGCCGGACCTCGAGCACCTTGTCCCCCGGCAACAGCTCCACCGGCACGTTGGCGAAGACCTGGCTCAGGTGGAGGTTCAGCTCCTTGGCCTGCAGCGCGCCGAACTCGGGCTCCGCCATCCGGTAGTGCCACGCCAAAGACGCGGTCTTCTCCTCGATGAACGAGCCGGGCACCATCTCCACGAACTGCGCGAGGATCGGCCGGAGCTGGTCCTTCCACTCGGTGGGGACCTCGCGCGCCATCACCCACTCCCTCCCCGGCCCCGGGCAGCTCCACAGACCGTGCTCCGCGTGCAGGCCCACCGGAAGGTCGCCCAGCCACTTCGCGAGCTGCTCGCGCTTGCGCCCGCTCACCACGTGCACCGTCATCCCGGGCAGCCCCGCCAGCCGCTGCAGCAGGTCCCGGAGCTGATCGCCGGGCACCGCCAGCTCCGGCAGCCCGACGAAGGAGACCATCGTCCCGTCGTAGTCGAGCATCAGCACCCGCTTCGGCGCCTCGCGGATCCGCCGCACCACGTCCCCCAGCTCGTCCGCGCTGGAGAGCTTCAGCACCTCCGCGGCGGCGGGCTCGGCGCGCTTGAGCGTGTTGATGAACGTCTTGGCCCACTGGTGCACGTCCCGCTCGGACACCCGCTGCCGCAGCGCCCGCATCCGCAGCGCGCGCTCCTCGTGGGACATCTGGAGGGCCTGCCAGATCGCGTCCGCCATCTGGTCCACGTCGTACGGGTTGACCGTCACCGCCTCGCCCAGCTCCGCTGCCGCGCCGGCCAGCTCGCTGAGCACCAGCACCCCGTCCTCGTCGGTGCGGGAGGCCACGAACTCCTTCGCCACGAGGTTCATCCCGTCGCGCAGCGCGGTGACGAGCATCACGTCCGCGGCCTTGTACATGGCGGTGAGCTGCTTCGCGTCGAACGACTGGTAGAGGTAGTGGATGGGCGTGGAGCTCAGCGTCCCGTAGGCGCCGTTGATGCGGCCCACCAGCTCGTCCACCTGCTGCCGGAACTGCTCGTAGGCGTCCACCTTGGTGCGGGACGGGACCGCGACCTGGATGAAGCGCAGCTTGCCGCGCAGGGACGGCTCGCGCTCCAGCAGCCGCTCCACCGCCAGGAGCCGCCGCGGGATGCCCTTGGTGTAGTCGAGCCTGTCCACCCCGAGCAGGATGCAGTGCCCCTCCGCCTGGCGCCGCAGGTCGTTCGCCAGCGCGTCGACCTCGGGCTGGTCCGCCATCGCGCTGAAGGCCTGCGCGTCGATGCCCATGGGGAACGCGCCCAGCCGCACCTGACGGCCGCGGTACGAGACCCTGTCCACGTCGGTCTGGATGCCGAGGATGCGCAGGAGCGAGGTGGCGAAGTGCCGCGCGTACGCGATGGTGTGGAAGCCCACCACGTCCGCCCCGAGCAGCCCCCGCAGCACCTCCTCGCGGCCGGGGAGGATCCGGAAGATCTCCGACGACGGGAAGGGGATGTGGAGGAAGAAGCCGATCTTCGCGTCCGGGAGCTTCTCGCGCAGCATCCCGGGGACGAGCAGGAGCTGGTAGTCCTGAACCCAGATGAGGTCGCCGGGCTGGTAGTGCTGGGCGGTGAGGTCCGCGAACTTCTGGTTCACCTCGCGGTAGATGTCCCAGTCCAGCGAGTGCAGCGGGATGCGGTCCACGAGGTAGTGGAAGAGCGGCCAGAGCACCCGGTTGGAGAGGCCTTCGTAGTAGCGCTCCACCTCCTCCGCGCTCAGGTGCATGGGCACGCAGCGCAAGGCCGCCAGCCGCTCGTCGACCTGTGTCCGCTGTGAGGGGTTCAAGCCGCTGACGTCGCCGGGCCAGCCAATCCACAGACCTCCAGACTGTTCGTGCGGTCCCTTCAGGCCCGTGGCCAGCCCGCCCGAGCTGGGATTGACGTGAACCGAATCGCCGTCCACCTGAACGGTGACGGGCAGCCGATTGGAAACGAGTAGAAGCCGGGGCATCCGTTCCTCAAGCCATGCGTGCGCCCACCTGTCCACCCACGGCAGGGCGGGACGCACACCGCTGAACGGCCACTGTCCCCTGCGCTACACCTCGGCGCGGCGGGATCCGATGGGTCGCTCCGGACGATCCGGATGCGGCGTCCAGCGCCGGCGCGAGACGGGCACGCGGAAGCCGACCGAGAGCACGACGAGCGCCACGCCGCAGAAGAAGTTGTTCCAGAACGCGATGTCGCGCCCGGCCGCCAGGGCGGTGGGGGTGAACGCGGCGCCGAACGCGGTCGCCAGCACCAGTCCGCCGGCGATGGCGGTGCCATAGCGCGCATCCCGCCTCCAGAAGCTGAACGCCTCGATGGCCACCACCGCGATTCCCAGCACCACCGTGGCCCCGAACACGAACCCGCGCATGCCGAGGGCGAAGGCGGAGACGAGGAGCCAGGTCCCGATGAGGATGTTCAGCATTCGCGCCCACATGACTGGAAGGTGCGGCCTGGGTTGGGCCCGGGGAAGCGCGCACCATGCGTCGCGGCGCGGCCGGTCGCTGCACGGCAGAGCGTCACCCCAGCGTCGGCGTCAGCGGATGAAGCCGCGGAAGAACCGGAGCAGGCGGCCGCCGCCCTCGGTCTCCGCCCGCTTCGGCTCGGGCTTGAGCTCCACCGGTCCCTTCCTGCGGGCCTCCGCCTTCAGCGAGCGGTTGCTGAACTCGTCTTCGAACTCGACCGCGGCCATCACCTTGTGCATCCGCGAGGTCTGCTCGTAGACCGGGGGCGTGGGCGGCGGCGCATCCCCTGCTTCGTTCGGGCCCGGTGCGTTCGTCCCCTTGCCTTCTCCCTTTCGTGCGGTCACGGGGCCCCCCGGCCGGCCAGCCGCCGTGCCTCGCCCTCGAGCGCCCCGGCGAGCACCAGATTGGAGAGCAGACGCTCGGTGTCCGCATCGAGCGCGCCGACCTTCGCCAGCCGCTCGCGCGCCGCCAGCGCGAACACATAGGTGCCCGCGTCGAGGTCCTTCAACAATGGCTCGGCCAGCGCGAATGCGTCCGGGGGCGGGCACGCGTAGGAGACCTCGAGCGCGGGACCCGCGGGCTGGGCTGCGACACAGGTGGGCGGCAGAAGCGCCTCGGCCCCCGCGGCGAGCACGTGTGCGCGGCGCGGCATCCCCTGCGAGCTGGCCTCCCGAGCGGGGGTGGCGAGTTCCCCGAGCACGCCTCCACAGGCGCCTTCGAGTGCCTTCAGCGCGGGCAGAAGGCGCCGGGCGGGGTGAACGGCCTCGACCGTCCGCAGGCCGGCAACGAGGCCCTCACGGCACCGCTGGACGTCCACCTCGTGCGTGGGCGCCCCGGTCCGCTTGCAGCCGGTCGAAGACACCATCGCGAGCGCGCAGACCGCGAGCGCGAGTACGGAAAAGGTCTTCACCCCGCCGTCTTACAGGATTTGCGAGCCCCGGCGGCGCTTCGGGCGCATCCTTGGGGGATGGGACAACTGATCGACGGACAGTGGGACACGCGCTGGTACCTCCCGGACGAGAAGGGCCGCTTCCAGCGTCCGCCCACCCGCTTCCACGGCCAGGCCGAGCCGGACGCGGAGCGCTACCACCTCTACATCTCCACCGCCTGCCCGTGGGCGAGCCGCATCGCCATCGCCCGGATGATGCGGGGACTCGAGCGCGCGCTGCCGATGACGGTGGTGAGCCCGAAGATGGGCGACGACGGCTGGGTCTTCGGCGGCTTCCCGCGCGCGGACGAGGATCCGCTCTTCGGCGCGCGCTTCCTCCGGGAGCTCTACCTGCGCGCGGATCCCCGCTACACCGGCCGCGTCACCGTGCCGATGCTCTGGGACAAGAAGGCCGCCACCATCACCGTCAACGAGTCCCGCGAGCTTCTGCGGCAGATCAGCGGAAAGGACGGCTTCGGCGCCCTGGGCCGTCCGGACGTGGACCTCTCCCCCGTGCGGCTGCGCCCGGAGATCGACGGGGTGCTCGACGAGATCTACGAGCCGGTGAACAACGGCGTGTACCGCTGCGGCTTCGCCGGCTCCCAGGAGGCCTACGACG
>CAZCWA010000003.1:0-7695 GCA_964502265.1 uncultured Myxococcaceae bacterium
AACGGGTCGCGGCGGCGGGAAAACTTGCGCGCGCCTCCGGATCACGGCTGGTCGCGGCCGCGGGGGCGCGTGTAGGTTCCGCCGCGTGCGGCTGCTCTGCATCGCCCTTGTGCTCTGCGCTTTCGGCGCGCGCGCGGACCGGCTGCTCGTGGCGGTGGACTTCGCCTCGCTGCCCACCGACGCCGCGCAGAAGCTCGATCTCCTCGCGCTCGAGGGCCGGGTGGTGGCGCGCCTGCTCCAGGAGGGCTTCGCGGTGGTCGCACCCTCCGCGGATCCGGACGTGCTGCTCGGCGCCGAGCCCACCGTGGACGGCATCCGCCTCGTCGCCCGCTCGGCCGAGGGCGAGGACACCGCGGTGCTCACCTGGGGCAACGCCTCGCAGGCAGAGCTGCAGCTCGAGATCGCCCAACGGCTCGCCGCGCTCGGCCGCGCGCGCGTGGGTGCGGTGGAGCGCGCCCGTCCGCTGCCCCCGCCGCCGGAGCGTCCGCGCCCGCCGCCCTTCAAGCAGGTCCGGGTGGAGGTCCACGTCCCGCAGGCGCCGCCGGCACCGGAGCGCGAGGTGGCCTTCAACATCGGCGCCGAGGCGCTGTGGCGCTCCGAGGTGGATCCCCAGCTTCGCGGGCAGCTCGAGCTGCGCACGCTCGGCCCCTTCGCCCTGGTCGCCGCGGGCGCGTACGGCTCCTCCGCGGCCCCCGGCCTCACCGTCGACGAGTGGCAGGCGCAGGCGGGCGTGGCGTGGCGCTTCCTCAAGGCCGGCCGCGTCTCCGCCCGCGTGGGCCTGCTGGTGGGGGTGCGAAGCCACCGCTTCGTCTTCACCGGCGAGCAGACGGAGGAGCCCGAAGGAGCGCGGCTGGACCTGCTGGTCACCGCCCCGGTGGAGCTGTTGATCCGCGCCTTCGGACCGGTGGAGTTCGGGGTCCGTCTCTCACCCGGCCTCACCTCGCGCACCCGTCAGCACCTGGCCAACGAGCGGGTGATCTGGCGCCGCGAGGCCGCCCGCATGGAGGCCGGCGGCTTCCTGGGCCTCGCCTTCTAGTCCGCCAAGCGGGCGTTTTTGCAGCACTTTTCCGTGGACCGGGTAGGGTCTGGGGCGGGAGGAAAGTCCGCCGCGCGTCGTACGTGGTCACTCCAGATGCGGCGGACGCAGATTCGGTGGACCTCAGCCTGACACACGCACAGCGCCTCACCTTCGAGGACTGCTTCCGTGCACATCGGGATCGGGTCTACCGACTCGGGCTCCGCTATGGGCGAGGACGGGCGTCGTGGGCGGAAGACCTGACACAGGACGTGTTCATGAAGCTGTACCAGGAGCTGCCACGGCTGTCGGCGCACGAGGACCTCGGGGGGTGGCTGTACCGCGTGGCCACCAACGCGGCGTTGTCGCGGCTGAGGCAGGAGCGCAGCTTCCTGGGGCGGGTGGAGCGGCTGTGGGCGGGCGAAGGCGAGGTTTCGGAGAGCTCGGCGGACCAGAAGCTGCAGATGGACCAGACCTCGCGCGAGGCGCAGGCGCTGATGGACGCGCTGCCGCCGAAGGAGCGGGTGGTGCTGGGGATGAAGGTGCTGGACGGGATGGCGCAGAAGGACATCGCCCGCGAGCTGGGGATGAGCGAGGGCTACGTGTCCAAGCTGCTCACCCGGGCGTGGGAGAAGATTCGCGAGGCGGGGTGGGAGGTGCCGGGTGAAGCGTGACTTCGTGGAGGCGCTGAAGGGCGCGGAGGGTGCGCGCGAGGGCGCCACGTTGAGGCAGGGCGCAGCGCACCGGATCTCGCAGCAGATCCAGGAGGGCCGCGGTTCGAGACGCAAGGCCGCGCGCCGCCGGACGCTGGCCATCGTGCTGGCCCCGGTGATGGCCGCCGCGGCCGCGCTGCTGGTGCTGGTCTTGAAGCCTGCTTCGCCGGAGGTGGGCGGGGGCGCGCCGCTGCAGGTGGCGGAGTCGGTGGGCTCGCAGACCGTGCTCCCCGCCGGCAGCCGGGCGGTGGCGCAGCAGCAGCGGCTGGAGGTGGTCTCGGAGCAGGGCGCGGTGCTCGAGCGCGAGGCGGTGGGCGTGCGGATGGTGGAGGGCGTGGCCCGCTTCTCCGTGCAGCGCCGCGCGCCGGGTGAGCCGGAGGTCGTGGTGCAGGTGTCGCACGGGCGCATCGAGGTGCTGGGCACCGAGTTCACCGTCACCCAGCGCAGCGACGGCGGCGAGGTCACGCTGCACGAGGGCAGCATCCGCTTCCGTGCGGAGGGTGGCGCGGAGGTCCTGCTCTCGCCTGGAGAGACCCTGAGGTGGCCGCTGCCGGTGGTGGCCGAGCGCGCGCCCCTCCCCCTCCCCATCGAGGACGAGCCGTCGCCGGAGCAGGCGCCCGTGCCGGAGACCGGGCCCGAGACCGTGCCGGAGACAGGGCCGGAGCGGCCGCAGGTGGTGCAGAGGCGCGCGCCTCGCCAGCCCGCGCCCGCGTTCGACGTGGGGGCCGTGATCGAGAGCGTGGAGGTCTTCCGCCGCCAGGGCCGCTTCGAGGAGGCGGCCGGTGAACTGGAGAAGGCGCTGCGCCGCTCCCTGCCGGACGCCACCGCGGAGCGCCTGAGCTACGAGCTCGGGGACATCCTCACCTGGCAGCTCCGCGACAAGGAGGCGGCCTGTGCGGTGTGGGCGGAGCACCGCGCGCGCCATGGCTCGGAGAGCCGGTACGCGCAGGAGATTGCCCGGGCGGAGCGCACCCTCGGCTGCGGCCGCTAGTTGCCCACCCTCCGGGCGTGGAGGCGTGGCAGCCGGCGCCTCGGATCAGGCGGTCGGGTGACCTTCCTGCGATAGAGTCGACACGTGATCCGGACCCACCGTCGAGCGCCGCTGGCGTGGATGCTCGGGCTTGCGCTCGGCGTGGGCGCGGCGTGCGCGGGCGTGGCCGGATGCACGATGGACGAGATCGACCACGGCCGGACGCCCTGCAACACGAACACCTGCTCGGGCTGCTGCACCTCCAACGGGCGCTGCCTCTCCGGCGATCAGCCCTTCGCCTGTGGCGCCCACGCGGACGCCTGCCGCCGGTGCACCGACGAGCTCGTCTGCCGCGAGGGCGCCTGTGTTTCGCTCGATGAGCCGGACGCGGGGACCGTTCCAGACGCGGGCCTGCCCGCCTGCGGACCGCACAACTGCTCGGGCTGCTGCGAGGACGGCGAGTGCCGCCGCTTCGATGTCCAGGACATCGCCCGCTGCGGCTCTGGGGGCGAGGCCTGCGGCGCATGTGAGGCGACGGACGCGGTCTGCGACCTCGGGGCCTGTGTCGTGCCGTCCTGCGCGTTGAAGGTCACGCACCCCACCCATGGGCGTCCGGACGAGCTCGACTTTGATCGGGCGCCGGTGGGCGCGACCGCGCGCATCGAGGTCACGCTGCACAACCTGGGCGAGGGCACCTGCACGATCCAGCCGCCGAGGTGGCTGGAGGGGACGGACCTGAACGCGTTCGGTTTCGGCGGGCAGCCGGTCCACGAGCTGCGGCTCGGGCCCAACGACAGCGCGCGCCTCGAGGTGAGCTTCACGCCCTACGCGCCGCTGCTGTGGGACGACGCGGGCAATGCCTTCACCTTCACCGCCAACGACGGAGCCCCCACGCAGTGCGCGAGCGGCGAGCGCGGGTGCCGCCGGAAGATCGTCCGCGGTGCGGGCGTGGCCTCCGAGCTGCCGCCCGAGGTGCTGGTGTCGCCGGAGGTGCTGGACCTCGGCGAGGTGGAGGTGGGCTGCCACACCCCGTGGCGGACGGTGATGGTGGTGAACGCGGCCGCGTGGCCGGTGCAGGTCCAGGTGAGCGCGCCGCCGGACGGCTTCGAGCTGCAGCCCATCGCGCAGCCCATCCAGCTTCCTCCGCGGGGCTCGGTCCCGCTCCGGGTGCGCGCGCTGGCCACGGCGGCGGGAACGCTGACCGGAGCGCTGCACCTCACCGACTCGCTCTCCGGGAGCCACACGGTCTCCTTGGTGGCCGAAGCGATCGAGACCCCGGAGCGCACGCTGCGGGCGACGGTGCCCGGGCGCTCGGACATGGACGTGCTGGTGGTGATGCACGACGGCACCGCGATGACGCCGGTGCAGGACGCGGTGGGGAGCGCGGCGAACGTGTTCCTGCAGCGCGCGGCGACCGCGGGGGGGGCGTGGCGCCTCGGCGTCATCACCTCCGATGCTTCGCAGGCGAGCGGCGGCCTCCTGCAGGGCTCTCCGAAGTTCCTCGGGCCGGGGACGACGGCTTCGGCGCTCTCGGCGCACCTGCGCCCGGGACAGAGCGGCGGCATCGACCAGTCGCTGGAGACCCTGCGGCTCGCGGCCTTCCCACCGCGGCGCACGGACCCGCTGCGCAACGGCACCTTCTTCCGGAGCGGGCAGCGCACAGGCGTGCTCTTCGTGAGCAACAGCGAGGAGCGCTCCGGCGGAGGCCTGGTGGACTACGTGGGCGCGGTGCGGGAGGTCGTGGGCGGCGGCACCTTCTTCGACGGGCCGCGCGTGGTGGGCATGCTCACCGGCGGAGGCTGCTCCACCGGCACGCGCTGGCGCGAGGCCCTCTCGCTCTTCGGCGGGACCTGCCTGACGCTGCATCCTGCGTCGCCCGCGGACGCGCTGGCCGAGGCCGCGGACCTGCTCTTCTCGCCGGTGCGCGAGGTCTTCCTGCGCACGCCGGTCGATCCGCAGGCGCCGGTCGAGGTGCGCGTGGACGGCGCGCCGATCCCGATGATCGGGGCGTGGACGCTGGACAGGGCGAAGGGCGTGGTCCGGTTCGAGCCCGCGTGGTTGCCCCCGCCCGGCAGCGAGGTCGAGGTCCGGTACCGCGCGGCCTGTCAGCCCTGACCACCACCCGAGTCGCTGCGCCCGTGGTTCCGCAGCGCCTCGCACGGATCGGCCCGCTCCGCCGCGGGCGTGAAGACGACGTAGTCGAACGGCAGCGGGCCCAGCGCGGACGGATCTTCGAGCGCCTCCATGCCGGGTGCGATCTCGCGCATCACCACCGACAGGGTCCTCGGGTGGGCGTCCTCCGCCGGAAGGAAGGCCGGCACGCCGCGGTCGGTGCGCACGTGGCCGCCGCCCGCGATGAGCACCGCGCCGTCCACGCCGGCGGCTTCAGACGCGCCGATCATCCGCAGCGCCATCTGCGCGTCCCGCATCCGCTGGGCGAGCACGAAGGCCGGCATCATCGACTCGGGCAGGTGTCCGCAGTGCGACGCGCGCATCTCCTCGGTGAGCTCGGCCATCAGCGCGTCGCTCAACGGGGGCTCTCTCTCCAGCCGCGCGCGCAGCGCCGGATCGGCGGCCGACAGCCCTTCCTTCATCGCCGCGCGCAGTCGATCCCTCGGCACGTTGGCGGCCGCGATCGGCAGGCCCGCCTCCAGCGCCTCGCGGAAGATGGGCCGGTACGTCGCGAACGGCGGCCAGCCGCTCCTGTCCCACGCCACCGCCTCCCCGAGCGCGTCCGGATCCTTCGGGGCCGCCGCCACCGACGCGTCCACCGCGCCCTGCTGCGAGACCTCCAGCATCTCGAAGGCGACCGCGAACCGGCGCCCTCCTCCCACCGCCATCGCGGCCACGAAGCGCGCCTGCAGCAGGTGGTGGTCCAGGTTGTCGTGCGTCTCCCCGAGCAGCACGTAGCGGGCCTCGCGCAGCCGTTCCTCGAGCGCGTCGATCCCGATGAACGCGCCCGCGCGCACGTCCCAGACCTTGCCCACCCACGGATGGTCGCGGTGGAGCGGGCTGTGCCAGGGCACCGGATCCGCCGGCGCCCTGCCCTTCTCCGCGCCGCGCGGGGTGGCGCAGGCGCAGAGCGAGAGGACGACGGCCGGGAGGGCGACGAGCAGTGCGAGACGCATTGCGCGATGATAGGGCCACCGGATGGGAGCGGAGGACTCGATGAAGCGGCTGTACGGGATCACGCGGACGATGGGCCTTTCGGCCATGCTGGCGGTGCCGGTGCTGGGCGGGGCGTGCACGGAGAAGACGAAGCCGGCCGAGGCGACGAAGAGCGAACCGGCAGCAAAGGCGCAGGAGCGCACCCCGCGCGCCTTCCCGAGACGCTCCGATGCGCTGCGCACGCCGGACGCAGAGAAGGGCTCGCAGGCGGAGGTGTCCCGCGGCGAAGAGCGGAAGAAGCGGCGCCTGCGGGAGATGCCGCGCCGGAAGGCGACGGAGTAGCGGTTGGGGCTGGCGCTCTTCGTCCTCGTCCTCGTGCCCGGCGGGGTGCTGGCGTTCGCGGCCCTTCGTCGCGAGGGCTCGAGGGCAGGCTGGCTGATTCCCATCGCGGCGGGCGGCTACTTCGCGGGCGCGCTGCTGGCGGCCTGGATGGAGGCGGGCGATCCGCGCGCGAGGCCCGTGTTCGAGGAGCTGATCGCGCCCTGGCGCACCCCGTTCGAGCTGCTCCCCGCGGCGGGCGGCGCGAGCCTCGCGGTGGCGGTGGGGACGATCCTGCTGCGGCGGGCGAAAACCCGTTAGAAGCAGCCCATGGCGATCGAAGCAGGCGACAAGGCACCCGCGTTCACCCTCGAGGACGGCACCGGCCGGAAGGTGAAGCTGTCCGACCACAAGGGAAGGTTCGTCGTCCTCTACTTCTACCCGAAGGACAACACGCCGGGCTGCACGCAGCAGGCGTGTGACTTCCGCGACGAGCACTCGGCGCTGGAGGAGGCGGGGGCGGTGGTGCTGGGCGTCTCGCCCGATTCGGCGGCGTCGCACCAGAAGTTCGCGGCGAAGCACGCGCTGCCCTTCCCGCTGCTGGTCGATGCGGACCACGCGGTGGCGGAGAAGTACGGCGCGTGGGGGGAGAAGACGCTCTACGGCCGCAAGTTCATGGGCATCATCCGCCAGACCTTCCTCATCGGGCCCACCGGAAAGGTGGTGCGGGTGTGGCCGAAGGTGAAGGTGAAGGGCCACGTCGCCGAGGTGCTGGAGGCCCTGCAGTCCGCCCGCGAAGAAGAAGCCGCCTGAGGCAGGTCCCCGTCAGCTCCCCCGCTCGAGCAGCACCTCCACGCCGAGCGCCTCCTGGCCGTCCGGGGTGCCCACGTACATCCGCAGCGCCATCGCGCCGGGCTGCGCGTCGTCGATCACGGTGCGCCAGCCCCAGTGCGGATGACCTTCCGCGGCGAACCAGGTGCCCTTGCAGGAGATCTCGCTGTCCGCACTGCGCGCGGCATCGCTGGCCATGGTGAGGATCGCCGTCCCGGTGTGGAAGGTGTCGATCCACGCCATGCGCCAGAGCTTCTCGCCGCTCTCCCAGGCGACGGTGAGCTCGCCTGCGTGCGGCTTGTCGCCCACCCTGCCCCGGTAGCTGAAGCGGACGAAGCGGCCACCGAGCAGCGAGATGACCTCCCCCTCCCAGGGCCCCTCCACCGCGGGCGCGTCCGGCCCCATGATCGTCTTCGAGTTCCCGCGCCAGGCGCCCAGGAGCCTGCCCAACCGCGCGTGGGCGGCATCCGCTTCGTACGGCGTCCAGGGATTCGTCATGCGCAGGTCTTAGTCCGGCGCGGACGCGCGCGACAACGGGGGCACCCGCTCGCGGCGCTCGACGATCATCGGCGGGAGCACGGGGCGCAGGGTGATCAGCGGCTCCGAGCGGACCTCCGCATCCTCCGGGAGCGAGAGCCGGAACCGCTGCGCGAGCGTGCAGAGCACCAACTGGGCCTCCACCAGCGCGAACGTGTTGCCGATGCACTGGCGCGGCCCGCCGCTGAAGGGGAAGTACGCGT
>CAZCWA010000003.1:7795-31354 GCA_964502265.1 uncultured Myxococcaceae bacterium
GCGAACGTGTTGCCGATGCACTGGCGCGGCCCGCCGCTGAAGGGGAAGTACGCGTACCGGGGCCGGCCCTTGGAGCGTTCGGCGTTGAAGCGCTCGGGATCGAAGCGCTCCGGGTCCTCCCAGAAGTCCGGATGCCGGTGGGTGGCGTAGGGGCTGATGTCCATCCACGTCCCCTTCGGGATGCGGTAGCCCATCACCCCGTCGTCCTGCACGACCTTGCGCGCGAGCACGATCACCGGCGGGTAGAGCCGCATCGTCTCGTCGAGGATCATCCGCGCGTACGGCAGCTTCGGCAGATCCTCCGCGGTGGGATCCCGCCCGCCGAGCTGCGCATCGAGCTCCGCGTGCAGCCGCGCCTCGACCTCCGGGTGCTGCGCGAGCAGCGTCCACGTCCACCCGAGCAGCGTGGCGGTGGTCTCGTGCCCGGCGATGAGCATGGTGAGCACCTCGCCGCGCAGTTGCGTGTCGTTCATCCGTTCGCCGGTCTCCTCGTCCTGCGCGAGCATCAGCATGGAGAGGAGATCACCCCGGTCACCACCCTCGGCGCGGCGGCGGGCGACGATCGCGTCCACCACGTCGTAGAGCGCGCGCTTCGAGACGCGCCACTCCCTGTCTGCGCGCGTGGGGAGCACCGGCGGCAGGACGCGGAGCTGGCGCACGCGCTCGGTGAGCTGGTGGTTGATGATGCCGAAGGAGGTGTCCACCGTGCGGATCTCGTCCTCGCCCACGCCGGTGCTGAACAGCGCCCGGGAGACGATGGTGAGGGTGAGCCGCATCATCTCGGCGGGCACGTCCACCGTCTGCGCCCCGCGCGCCTCCCACTCCAGCGCGAGAGTGCGCGCGGCCTGCGCCATCCCCTCCGCCATCTGCGCGATGCGCTGCCGATGGAACGCGGGCTGGGCGAGCCGGCGCTGACGAAGCCAGGTCTCGCCGTCGGCGGTGAGGAGGCTGTCGGGGATGATCCAGCGCAGCATCGCGTAGCTGAAGTGGTCCTTGGTGTAGTTGGGCGCGTTGTCCTGCAGCACCCGTCGCACCGCGTCCGGATGCAGCGCCATGTGCGCGAGCCTCGGGCCGAAGCGGAAGCCGGCCACCTCGCGGTTCTCCTGCACCAGCCGGCGCAGCGTGCCGAGCACGTCCTTGCGGATCTCGGGGAGGATCCCCACCAGCGGCGCGCCCTTGTGGCGGGGGGCCCACTTCGTTCCGGCCGGGGTCGCGCTCGCGGTCGTGCTCATGCGCCGGAGGCTAACGGCCTCGTGCGGCCCGCGCGCAGATCCTGCGCCGGAGGACCCGCCTCCCGCTGATGAGATCCATCACTCGTGGACGACACGGGCGCATCGCTCGGTGATCTGGGCGGCACCTTCACCACCGCCGACGGGCGCTTCGAGCTCTTCGTCAGCCGCGGCATCACGCCGTCTTCGCGGGCGATCGTCCGCGTGCCGCACGAGGAGGGCACGCTGCTCGCGCCGCTGACGCGCACCACCGACCTGCGCGTGGACACGACCAGCACCGCGGTGCAGACGCTCGTCTTCTGGATCACCGAGACCGACGGTGGCCGCTCGCTCTCCGACTTCGAGGTCGCCGAGCTTTCATCCCTGCTCGATCAGGCGCGTCAGGTCATTGCATCCTCCGGGCTCGACATCACGGACGGCGAAGCGGTGCTGAACCGCGTGCTGGCGGAGCTGGGCGGGCTCTTCGCGCAGTACGCGGGCGGCACGCCGGACGTCCAGGACGGGTTCCTCCTCCCCGACCTGCAGCTCAACTCCACGCCGACCTCCGGCCGCACGGACCTCGTGAGCGGGAACGGCTTCACCTTCGACCTCCGCACCAACGGCACCGCGGAAGACGGGTTCAAGGTGGGAGGACCGGCGGATGCGTACGACGGGATGTTCACCCTCACGGTGGGCGGCGTGACCTTCCCCAACTCGTCGGCGGCGGTGGAGGACGGGAACATGCTCGTGGTGGGCCCCACCCCGCTCGGCGCGTTGCAGGTGACGCGGCGGATCTTCGTCGATCCCTCCTCTCCGTTCGCCCGCTTCACCGAGGTGCTGGAGAACCCCACCGGGGCGAGCATCACGACGAAGGTGCGGATCAGCGGGAACCTCGGCTCGGACAGCAACACGCAGGAGCTGCAGTCCGGCACCGGCTGGCGCGTGCTCGGCGGACAGATTTCGGACCCCGCGAACCTCTTCTGGTTCGGCAACGCGAGCTGGAGCCGCAGCACCGACAGCGTGCAGTGGGAGTACGACGTGACCGTGCCCGCGGCTGGCCGCGCGACCGTCATCCACTTCGCGGCCATGGCCCCGCAACCCGCCTCCGACCCGAGCTACGGCGCGCTCCTCGAGTCCCTCCCGCCGACGACGGTGGACGGCCTGCGCAACCTCGCGCAGGAGGACTACGAGGTGAACGCGTCCTTCACGCCGCAGTCCGGCAAGCGCATCTTCGGTCCCGCCGGTACGCACGCGCCGCTGAGCGAGGTCACGGTCACCAACCTCGCCACCCACGCCTCGCGCACCACGCAGGTCGCGCGCGACGGCTCGTGGCAGGTGGCCATTCCGTACGAGAGGGGTGAAGAGCTGTCCGTCACCGGCACCGACGGCAACAACTTCACCGTGACTGCGCCGTAGCGCAGTGGGTGGGGCGCGCCGCTACTGGAGATCGCGGCGGCGGGGTGACCCCGCTTCAGTAGGCGAGACGCAGCATGGCCTGGGGAGACTGGCGGAAGCCCTCCCCGGAGCGGTGCAGGTACCACTCGGCACCGAGCTTCATGCGCTCGGGGGCGAGCCCCGCGAGCGCCCCCACGTCCATCAAGAGCTGCGGCTGGCACATGACGTCCCAACCGCCCTCGCCCTCCGGAGCACCGCGGATCCGGAACACGTCCGCGAAGCCACCGAGGCTCCAGCGCACCGGGCCCGTCTGGAAGGGCGCGTGCCACACCAGCGTGAACTGCACCGTGGGCAGGTTGAAGTTGTCGTTGCGCAGGTAGGTGTTGAGCTTGAGCACGGGGACGAACGGCAGCGTGAAGTCCAGCCCCACGCCGAAGTTGTTCGAGACGAAGCCGCTGCTGCCGCGGTTGTGCTCGTAGGCGAGGAGCACGTCCTTCAGGACGCCCAGGCCCACGCGTGTGCCCGTGACCTTGGACAGGCTCACCCGCGGGTTCCATTCGCCGTACATCCGGTAGCCCGCCGCGGGGCCCTCGCCGAAGTCGCCGTTGACCAGATCGAGGAAGAAGAAGCTGTCGCCGAAGGGCAGCTCGGTGAAGTTCTCGAGCGTGACGGTGAGCATCCGGCCCTCCGCGGGGTCATTCCCCACCGAGGCGTCGTCGAAGTTCGTCCCGTACAGCAGGGAGGCGGAGGAGGTGTGGAACAGGCCCTCCGCGCGCGCATCCGAGCCGACGGCAGCGAGCGCGACGAAGACCGGCAGCAGCAGCGAACGCAGCGCGCGCCCCACGCCATGGGAATCGCCATGGCGCGGGGGGAGGAGCGGCCCGGGGACCGGCGGGGGAGTTGGCAGCGTGGGCCGGGGTGTGACCTCGGGGGGCAGGGCGCGCCGGGGGCCATGGCGCCGGCCTGGCTCCTCGCCGACGCGGAAGCTGGCCACGTGCTCCTGAAGCGCCGCGGCCTGGCCGGAGAGCTCCTCGGCGGCGGCGGCGGACTCCTCCGCGTTGGCGGCCGTCTGCTGGACCACGCTGTTCATCTGCACGACCGCCGAGTCGATGCGCTCCACACCGCCGACCTGCGCCTCGCTGGCGGCCGCGATCTGCTTCATCACGCTCGCCATCCGGTCCACGTGCCCCTCCATCTCGGAGAGGCCCTTCACCACCTCGGCGCTGACGCTCACGCCGGCCGCGCTGTGCTGCACGCTCTGGTTGATGAGGGCGGCTGTGCTGCGCGCCTCCTCGGCGCTGCGGCGCGCGAGGCTGCGGACCTCCTCTGCCACCACGGCGAAACCCGCGCCCGCCTCTCCCGCGCGCGCGGCCTCGACCGCGGCGTTGAGGGCGAGCAGGTTCGTCTGGAAGGCGATTTCGTTGATGGTCTTCACCACCGCGGCGGTCGCGTCGGCGCTGGTCTTGATCTGCCGCAGCGCCTCGGAGAGCCGCTCCATGCTGGCGCCGCCCGTCTCGGCGCTTGCGCGCACCTCCTCTGCCGCGGCGAGCGCGCCCCGCAGCTGCTCCGCGTTGGTGCGCGCGCTGGCGGTGAGTTTGCCCAGCTCATCGCTCACCGAGGACAGGCTGCCCGCCTGTTCGCTGGCGCCCTGGGCCAGTTGCTGCGCGCCGCCGGCAATCTGCCCGGACGCGCTGGCCACCTGCTCGCCGGAGGCCTGCAGCTCGGTCAGCACCCTGGAGAGGCTGTCCAGCGCGCCGTTGAGCGCGCGCTGGATGCGCGCGTGCTCGCCCCGGTACTGCCCCGTCATCCGCTCGCGCAGGTCGCGCTCGGCGAGCCGCTCCAACACCGCGGTGGCCTCGTTGATGGGGTTCACCACGCTGTCGAGCGTGTCGTTCATCGCCGCGACGAGGGTGCGGTAACCGCCCTGGAAACGCTGCGCGTCCGCGCGCCGCGACAGCTCGCCGGCCTGCGCCGCCTGGGCGAGCCCGGTGACCTCGCTGAGCATGCCTCCCAGCTCCTGGCGCAGCTTCTCGAAGGACTGGCCCAGCACGTCGTGTTCGCTGCGCTCGACGACGGGGGTGTCTGTCTCGCCCGCTGCGGCGCGCTGGGCGGCCTCGGCCAGCCCGCGCTGGGACTCCACCATGGCCCGGAAGGCGTCGGCGAGTTGGCCCATCTCGTCATGGCTCCGGTGGGAGACGGCCTCGCGCACGTCACCCACGGCGAGGCGGCGCGCCGCTGCGGCCATGGCCTGAAGCGGCCCGAGGACGGCGCGCGAGAGCAGCAGCACACACAGCAACGTCATGGCCAGCGCCACGAGCAGGGTGAGGCCGGCGGAGTAGGTGAGCGACTCCCGCAGCATCGCCGGGATGTGCGCGGTGGAGGTCTCGAGCCGCAGCACATAGGCCACGAAGGGCTGCCCACCCCGCATCATCGTGCGGAGAACCGGCGTGTACGTGAGCAGCCGCCCCTCCTCGAGCACCGTGCGTGCCTCGCCGCTCGCCACCACCTCGCGGATCAGCGGATCCTTGCTCACGCCCACCCGCTCGGAGCCCGCCCCTTCGCGCAGCTCGTCCAGCAGCACCGTGCCGTCGCTGGCGATCAGCTGCACCGACTGCAGCGTCTGCTGCTGGGTCAGCACCGACCGCACCACGCCGACGAAGGAGTTGGAGGGGACGGAGACCTCGAGCACGCCCTTCCCGTTGCTGCGCGCGATGACGAGGAACTTGTAGGTCAGGTTGTCCTGGGCCTTGAGCCGGATGGCGGTCTCGGCCACCGGGGCGGCTCCCGTGAGCGGGTCGCGCGCCGTCGGCATCACCGCGAAGAGATCGAAGCCGACGTCCTCGGCGAAGTTGGATTGCTCCACCAGTCCCTGCGGGCTGACGAGGTAGGCGTCCGCCACGCCCAGCTCCTTCGCCAGCTTCTCCAACTCGGGCTGGCCGAGCGGGGCGCGTGCGTCCTCGCGCGCCAGACTCTTCGCCGCGGAGAGCATGTGCACCTCCGAAGCGGTCTCGGCCGAGCGCACGGCCTCGCCCAGCGAGGTGCCGAGCGAAAGCGACTCGGCCCTCGCCGCGTCCTCCAGCTTGGTCTGCAGCATGCGCGCGCTGACCCAGAGCGAGGCGGCGGCGCAGCCGAGGATCGCCAGCGAGGTGAGGAGCCCGACCTTGTGCTTGAGGGAGAGATGCATGCGCGCCGCGATGCAAGTCCGCGTCCAACCGCGCGTGACGGCCCGCTCGTTCGGGACGCGACTCGACCGCCCCCGGGCAGGACCGACTCCTGGGGCGAAGCGGACCCGGGATCCGGCGCGTCTTCGCGGTCATCCGCACCTCGGAGGTCGGCGCGGAGGTGCCGTCGACCCTTCTGAACACACCGGGGGTGCGCTCAGGCACACCCCTCTTCGTCCCGGAGTCGCCTCGCGCGGACGCATCCCGTTCGTGCTGCTCTGAAGAAGTGCTCCTCGCCATGCCCCTGCGTTCACCCCCATGCGCGTGGAGGACCTCTGCTCCGTCTGCCCCCAGTCCCCCTTGACGTTCTGTGCGTGCGAATGCATATGTGGTCATGTGCACATGTATGCACGGGAGGTTGATCTGGGTTCCGCACTCACCACCGCATCGCTCGCGCTGCTCGTCGTCTTCTCTCTGCTCGCGGCGTTCGACGGGGTGTACCTGCACCTCTGGCGCTACCGGCTCCACGCGCGGGCGGACTCGTTGCAGGAGCACGGGTTGCACACGCTGAGGGCGCTGCTGTTTCCGGGCATCCTCGCCACGCTGTTCCTCTCCCCGCCGCGAGGGGCCGTGCTGTGGCTGGGCATCGGCCTCGTCGTGGTGGACCAGGCAGCAGAGCTCTGGGACTCGCTCTCCGAGCGCGACAGCCGGGCGTCCCTCGGAGGGTTGAGCTCGCTCGAGTATGCGTTGCACCTGGTGCTCACCACGATCCGGGTGGCCGCCATCACGCTCGTCCTGGCGGCGGTGCCCGCGGATGGTTGGGCTCTGGGGGCCTCGGACGCAGCAGCGCATCCGGCGCTCGCGCGCGCCCTCGTTGAAGGGCTGTTGCCGGGGGCCATCGGGATTGCGGCACTGCATGTGTGGCTGGGGTGTCGGAGCGCAGCACCCGGCGGATGCATGTGGGCGCGTCTGAGGCTCACATGAGCGGCCTCTCGGTCAGCGGGTTCGCGATCCTGGTCCTCGCGCTGACCTCCACGTTCGGGGCCGCTGCCACGGTGGACCTCCGGACGTTGGGACGGGAGCGCGCGCAGGGTGGCCGGCTCATTGCGGCGCTGGCCGCCAACCTGGTGCTGCTGGCGCCCATCGCCTGGGTCATCGGACGTGCGGTGGGGCTTCCAGAGGCGGTGGCGATGGGCGTGGTCCTCGCGGCCGCCTCGCCCTCCGGGAGTACCGGGCCGTTGCTCGTGCAACTTGCTGGGGGCACATCGGCGACCGGTGTCGTCCTGTTCACCGCGCTCGGCGTGGTGGCAGCCGTGGTGATTCCGCTCGTGCTCCTCATGCTCGGGGCGCTGGACGCGGACCTTGGGGTCGCGGCCCTCGTCCTGGCCGGGACGGTGACCGCGCAGCTTCTGCCCGTGGGGCTGGGGCTGTGGGTGCGCGCGAGATGGCCGGACCTCGCCCCGGAACTTTCGCGCGTGGCGGCCCGGGTGGGCCTGGTGCTCCTCGTCGCCGTCATCGCCGGCTACATCGCGGCCCATGGAGCGCTGCTGCTCGAGCAGCGGCTCGGTGTCGCGGTCGCCAGTGCAGTGGTGGGGATCAGCCTGATGCTGGGTTACCTCGGACGCGGCCTGACGCGCGGGGAGCGGGTGGCCGTCGCTCAGATCAGCGCCATCCGGAATCTCTCTTTGGCCCTGCTCCTGGTGGAGCTGCTCGGGTTGCCCGCGCACGCCACGCTCGGCGTCCTCGCATATGGTCTGCCCATGTATGCCATCGCGGGTGTCGCAGCAGCCGTTCAGAGACGCGGGCGCCTGAAGCTGGCGCGGGAGCAGGGGTGATGGGCCGGCGACCTTCTCAGGACGCGCGCTCCCGGAGCGTGGATGAGCTCGTCGAGCTGTTGGACTCCGACTTCCTGAGGGCACTGACCGAGCCCGCCCGCCTCGAGCTGTTGAAGGTCCTCCTGCGGCACGGTCCAGGCGACGTCGGGTCCATCGCGGCCCATCTGCCGCAGGACCGCTCCGTGGTTTCCCGACACCTCAAGCTGCTGAGTGAGGCGGGAATCGTCCGGGCCCGCCGTGAAGGTCGACACCGCATCTACGAGGTGGATGGGCCCAGCTTCATCGGCTCCTTCGAGCGGGTGCTCGGCCGGGCCAGAGCCCTGGCGCCGGTGTGCTGTCCCGCGGGCCCATCAGACGCCGACGTCGATCCCTGAGTGGGGGAGGAAGGTTCAAGCCCGAACGCGGGGAGGGGAGGCTTCCAGGGCCAGGCGCTGAATCCACTACGGTGCGAGGATCGAGCAGGGCGGATCCGCTGCGCTCCTGAATTCCCGCTGAGGCATCCATGAGGAATCAGGCCCAGGCGTCCTCTGAACCCGTCGCCGATGCGGGCGCCTCGCTTCGTGCCGCCGTCCTGATCGGGGTGGCGCTGATGGGGGTGTGGACGAGATCCTCTTCCACCAGGTGCTGGGCTGGCACCACTTCTACGATCGGGGGACGCCGGCGCTCGGGCTGCTGACCGACGGGCTGCTGCATGCCGCGGAGCTGGTGGCGCTGGTGGCGGGCTTCGCCTGGCTCATCCGACTGAATGGGCAGGGGCTGCTCTCGCGGGACTGGGTCTGGACCGGGCTCTTCCTGGGGCTCGGCGGGTTCCAGCTTTTTGATGGGCTGGTGAATCACGAGGTCCTGCGGCTGCACCAGTTCCGCTACGGGGTGCCGCTGCTGCCCTACGACTCATCTGGAACCTGGCCGGGGCCGGGCTGATCCTGATCGGGCTCCTGCTGTGGAGGCGTGCGCTGCGCAACACGCTCAGAGCCTCCTGATGCCGTCGCACCACACCCACCTGCACCATGGGCACGGACCCACCCCCGGCCTCGCGCTGTTGATCGCGCTCTGCGTCCTGGCACTGGTGCTCTACCTGGTTGCACTGACCTGGCCCGGAGAACACCGACGCCCGTGGAGCTGGCGCCGGACAACGAGCTTTCTCGTCGGCATGACCCTGGTGCTGGTGGCGCTGATGCCGCCACTCGCTCCGCTGGCGCACGTCAGCACCCAGGCCCACATGCTGCAGCACCTCCTGTTGGGAATGCTGGGGCCGGTGGGGATCGTGCTGGGCCCGCCCATGACCCTCGCCCTGCGCACGCTCCCGAGGTCCTCCGCCCGCCGCCTCATGCGTCTGCTGCGCACACGGCCGCCGCGCTCATCCTCAACCTGGGCGGGATGGCGGTGCTGTACCTGACGCCGCTCTACGGAGGTGAGGAAGGAGAACCCTGCTTTTCGTGATTGGGTCGGAACGGTTCCGCACCAGGCTGCCGTCGTCGAGGCACCTCGGAGGTCGGCGCGGAGGGGCGGTCGCGACCCTTCTGAACACACCGCGGGTGCGCTCGGGCACCCCCCTCCGTCCCGGAGTCGCCTCCGCTCGTCTCGTCGTCACGCGCCGCGGCTCTCCTCGCGGTCAGGTCACACCGCCAGCGCGAACTGGGGCGGCGAGTGGCCGGGTCGGGGTGCCTGCGCCGCGTGGCTCGACAACAGACCCATGTTCCGCAGCACCTCTTCCGTCCGCCCGCCGCAGAGGCACTGCCAGACGTCCGCCTCGGACGTCTTCCGCTGCAGCGTCGCCCAGTCCAGCCTCGGCCGCCGAGCCCGCGCCTCCTCCCGCTCCACCACACAGCCCGCTCCCACCGTCAAGCGAGCCTCACCCACCTCACGCGCCTCCTCGGCCCGAGCCCGCACCACCCGCGGAACGTCTGACGCCTCACCGCTCCTTCCAGATCTCCGTCTGGTCTGCCCCGCTGACGTAGATGACCGCCTCGGTCGGCCCGCAGTCGAGTCCGGCGCCGATCCCGCCCACGCCACGGACGCGCACCGCCGCCGTGCGACGTCCGGGATCGAATCGGTGCAGGCGCGAGATCATTCCATCCCCGTCGAGCGTCCTGGTGAGCACGAACACCGCGCTTCGAGTCGAGCAGATCTCTGCGCTCGCGTGCATGCCCACTCCCTTCCAGTGCTCGTCCACGTCGAGTGTGCCGCGCACCCGCGCTCGACCATCGCTTCCGATCGTGACCAGGCGCCCGTCCACCCGCACGCACAGAAACTCCTTCCCGTGCGGAACGCAGGCCCGGACCTGCTGGTCCGAGAAGGAGGACACGGTGATCTCCTCTCGCCCGAGGTCCGGGATGTCCGCGACCAGCGCCTCCCCCAGCGCGGAGGCCCAAGTCGCGCGAACGCGGGAGCCTCCGGCGGGCCAGAGGCGGAGCGAGGTCATCAGCTCCTTGCACTGAGGGCCACGCCACGCCGCGGGGAGCTCGAAGCCCCCGTCACCCAGCACAGCGTTGAACGACGTACCGGAGCCGGGGAGCAGGGCTGCCGCCCACTTGTCCCCCACCGAGCCCAACCACTGGGGCTTCAGCGTCCGCCCATCCACCTCCTCCCCATCCACCACGGTCGCCACTGGGAGATGCGCCCGAACCCCCTCGCCGTCCTCCAGAATCCACGTGAAGGGGTTCTCGGTGAGGGCGGCGAGGCTGCTGCCGCGCCAGGCTACGGCGATCGGTGTGGCGGGGAGTGGAAGGATCTCCGCCGCGCCATTCGCGCCGATGGAGACCAGACCGTTTGGCCGGTGGAGTCCCAACAGCACGGCGCCATCATCCCGGAGCGACGCCGCCACGACGCGACCGGGGACCACGATCCGGTCCCCCTTCCGCTCGACTGGGAGGCGGCGCCGAACAGCATCGAGCGGGCGACTCTCGAAGCGAGCCGATGTGACGGGACATTCGACCGGCGCGGGCGGCGGCTCCTTTGAAACCTTCCCGCAGTCGAGGGGGCTCTGCGCGCGCGCCAATCGAGCCCGGGTGCACATCGCGGGGATCAACCCCGCGCGGAACTCCGCTTCGTCCGCATCGATTCGCTCGAACACCGAGCCCAGCGACGACAGCAGGTGGCTCACCGGGCGCCCCGCCTCCCTCTCTCCCGCGGCGGCGGTTCCGCCGGTCAGACGCTCACTGAGGGCGGCCATTCGCGATGCAGCGTCCGGATGCGTGGTGTTCCTCAGCGGAACGAGGAGCGGCTTCTTCGCGTGAACCGCATCGCACAGGACTCGCTCGCTCGCCCAGGCGACGTAAGCCTCGTCCACCGGAAGTCGGGGACTGTCGAGCACCTCCGGAAGCTGGGCCGAGGAATCCGGAGCGGACACCGCTGCGAGCTCTGCCGCCGCTTGACGAAGTCGACCCACGAAAAGGGTGCGTCGTGCCGCGGGCTGAACGAACTCCTCGGTATAGGCCGGCTCCGAGATCGCCCGCTCGAGCACGCGGAGCGCCTCGGCGTCCGCTGCCTCCTCCGCCTTCACGCTCTCCTCTCGCGAAGTGCACCCTTCGATGATCTTCGAAAGACGGGATCCCACCGGCGTCGCTCGATCCACCACCAGGGTCGGATCGATGAAGTCGCCACCATGGCCGAGAAGAACGTGGGCCACCTCGTGCGCCACCACGAAGAGAATGGCCGGATCCGGACTCCCGGGCGCGAGATCGAGGGCGCGCAACGCCTTCGCGCTGCAGCGCACGACTGCGCGAGCTTCTTCCACCCGCTCGACGCGACAGACGCTCGGCAGATCCGTCGGCCTGGCGCACCGCGGCTTCGGCGCATCCTCGTAGACGAGCACGTTGATCCCCGTCGCGGTGGGCGCCTGCACCGAGATCGAGACCTCGCGTCCGATGTGCCGGCGCGTGGTGTCCGCTGCGATCCTCACGTCCTCGATGACCGGGTCGTCAGGCGAGACGAGCGCACAGGCATCCGGCGCCGTCGCGAGGACTGCGAGTACCCACAACGGCGGCATCATTCAGCCCTTCGGTCCAACCGCCGCGAGTAGCCAAGAGCCACCCCGCAGGTCTCCCCCACCGCCGGAAGCCGGCGGATGGCATTGCGAAGGAAGGCTCGCGTCGCTCGGTCGGCGAGCTCCAGTGCGGCCTCATGCTGCGTCCTCGCCTCCCACTTCGTGAGCTTGCTGCCGGCGGGCGGCTTGTTCGAGTCCTTCGCCAGGGTCCCGTGACCAGGCGCATCCGCCGGGCAGAAGTCCTGGCCGACCAGGCGATTGCCGGTGAGCACGAAACGCCCGGTGACCAGACCCGCGGCCACCAGCGCATTCAGCTCCTGTTCTCCGTCCTCGTTCCAAAACGCCACGATGGGCACGTCCTCGAAGCTTTCGTGCTTCTCGTGCATGCGCTCGACGTAGTCGGAGTGCGAGTAGAAGTCCTGGATGGCGTGTACGGCATGACCGAGGTACCTCATCGCGCCCAGTACCTCTCCGGCGCGAGACGCCGCCTCGGCGCGGTCCAACCGCTGCCGCACGAAGCGGACGCCTCCAGCGAAGTTGCAGTTGTCGAAGTGCGCCGCAGAGTTGAACTGGTGCAAGAGGTCCAGCTCCCACTGCGCACGCACCAGCGCGGTGGTGCACTCTTTCGCCATCCCCTCGAGTGCCAAAATCACGTCGCGGTGGCTGGAAATAGCGAAGTCGGGCCCACGGCCGATCCGGACCGCACCGAACTCGTCGTCGAGCTGTTCGAGGCCGGGGAACTCCGGCGATTCGGCAACCGGCTCGGGGACCAGATCGTCCGACTCCGCCATCCGAGCTTCGCCAGGCAACCCGGCATGCGCGTGGGTCCCGGTCGCGCAGCCCCAGTGCGTCACCGCCCCCAGCAACACCGGCAACACAATCCGTGCGTTCATTTCACCTCTCCTGATGGTCGGTCCTTGTCAGCTTCCGGCGTCGAGGCCAGGGCGCGCTCCGCACTGGAACAGGAGCGCAGCGTGCTGCACGTCCGCGGCGGCCAACGGTGACCCCGCCGCTCTCGTGGCTCGCGTTCTCTCGGCTGCGCAATCGTCCCCCTCCTCGACTGGCGCAAGACTTTACATCAACAGACACGCACCTGACGAATCGGGCCGCAGATGGTGCCGGTCGAGGCGTTGCCGTTCGCCAACGTCGAGGCACGCTCGGCGAGAGCGATTTTGTTTTCGAGGTAAGGAAGGAGAACCCTGCTTTTCGCGAGTGGGTCGGGAACGTTTCCGCACCAGGCTGCCGTCGTCGAGGCACCTCGGAGGTCGGCGCGGAGGTGCCGTCGCGACCCTTCTGAACACACCGTGGCTCGGGCACACCCCTCCTTCCCGGAGTCGCCTCCGCTCGTCTCGTCGTCACGTGCCGCGGCTCTCCCCGCGGTCAGGTCACACCGCCAGCGCGAGCTGGGGCGGCGAGTGGCCGGGTCGGGGTGCCTGCGCCGCGTGGCTCGACAAAGACCCATGCCGCAGAGGCACTGCCAGACGTCCGCCTCCACTCGGCGTGTCAGATCGATCCGCTAGACCCTCGCCCGTCACGATCAGGGGAGGCGGCAGGTGGCGAAGGCGGCGAGGGCGAAGACACATTTCTCGTGTCAGGCGTGCGGGTTCCAGGCGGCGAAGTGGCTGGGGAAGTGCCCGGACTGCGGCGGCTGGAACACGCTCACCGAGGAGCTCGTCCCCCAGTCAGACGACCGTCGCCCGGCGTGGGGCGCGTCCGGCGGCGCGTCCAAGCCCACCCTGCTGAAGGACGTCTCGGGCGAATCGGAGACGCGCAGGCGGACCGGCATCGGCGAGCTGGACCGGGTGCTCGGCGGCGGCGTGGTGGCCGGCTCGCTGGTGCTCCTGGGCGGTGACCCCGGCATCGGCAAGTCCACCCTGCTGCTGGCGGCGCTGGACCGGCTGTCGAAGGACGGGCCGGTGCTCTACGTCACCGGTGAAGAGTCCCTGCGGCAGACGAAGATGCGGGCGGACCGGCTGGGCGTGCCCGGCGACCGGGTGCACCTGTTCGCCGAGACGAACGCGGACACCATCCTCCAGCAGGCGGAACAGCTCGGGCCGGCGGCCCTGGTGCTGGACTCCATCCAGACCCTGTTCCTGCCGGAGCTGGGCAGTGCGCCGGGTTCCATCTCCCAGGTGCGCGAGGTCGCAGGGCGGGTGATGGCCTACGCCAAGCGCACGGGGGTGGCCACCTTCCTCGTCGGCCACGTGACCAAGGACGGCTCCATCGCGGGGCCGCGGGTGCTCGAGCACATGGTGGACACCGTCCTCTACTTCGAGGGCGAGAAGGGCCACCCCTTCCGGATCCTCCGGGCGCACAAGAACCGGTTCGGGTCCACCAACGAGATCGGCGTGTTCGAGATGAAGGGCTCGGGGCTGGCGGAGGTGCAGGACCCTTCCGCGCTCTTCCTCGCCGAGCGGCCCGCGGGCAAGAGCGGGTCGGTGGTCACCTCCACCATGAACGGGACGCGGCCCATCCTGGTGGAGGTGCAGGCACTGGTGGCGCCCACCGGCTACGGCACCGCGCGGCGCACGGCGATGGGCGTGGACGGCAACCGGGTGGCGCTGCTGGCCGCGGTGCTGGAGAAGAAGGAGGGCGTGCAGCTCGTGGGCTGCGACATCTTCGTCAACGTCGCCGGCGGGATGACCCTGACCGAGCCCGCCAGTGACCTCGCGGTGTGCGCGGCGCTGGTGAGCTCGCTGCAGAACCGTCCGCTGGACCCGCACACGCTGGTTCTGGGCGAGGTGGGCCTCGCGGGCGAGGTACGCGCGGTGGCCCAGGCGGAGACGCGGCTGGCCGAGGCCTCGAAGATGGGCTTCCGGCGCGCCATCCTGCCCAAAGGGAGCGCGCGGAGGCTGGAGGAGAAGCGCCTCGAAGTGCTGGGCGTGGAGACCCTCTCCGAGGCGCTGGACGCCCTCTTCGGCTGAGCCTGAAGCTGGGCGGGCTCAGGTCCAGAGCTTGCGCCAGAAGGACTTGCGGCGGGACACCTGGACCATGGCGTCCTGCAGCTCCTCGTCCTTCTCCGCGCGGTTGGCGATGTCCACCATGCTGATGAGCCCGAGCAGCCGGTCCTGACGGTCCACCACCGGCACCCGGCGGACCTGCTTCTTCGCCATCAGGTGGATGATCTCCCGCACCGGCTCCTCGGGGGTGACCGCCTCCACCTCGTCGGTCATCACGTCGCGCGCGTTGAGCTGGGTCCAGGCGCGGTCGTTGTCCGCCGTCCGGAGCACCATGTCGCGGTCGGTGATGACGCCGAGCAGCCGCCGGTCATTGCCCACCACCGGGACCACGCCGCAGTTCTCGTCCCGCATGATCTGCGCCACGTCGCGCAGGGTGGCGTCCACGCGGACGCTCTTCGGGTTCTGCGTCATCACGTCTTCGGCGGTGGTGGACTCGTGCTCCCACTGCCCCTCGTGGTGGCGGCCGCGGGTGCGGAAGAAGCGCGGGCGCTCGTCGCGGTGCACCTGCCTCCAGTGGGCGCGCTCCCAGTCCTCCTCGGGCGGGCGCCACGCGTGGGTGGGACCGGTCTCCTCGGGGTGGAAGCTCTGCCCGGAGCGGCCGGCCACGCGATCGTCGCGGCCGGGGAAGTCCCTGTCGCTGTAGTGGGAGCGGACCTCGCGGCCCTGGGAGCGGGAGGGGGTGCCGAAGTCGCGGAAGCCGTGGCGGCCGTGCTCGTACTCGCTGCCCATCTCGGTGAACCCGCCGGTCCAGCCGACCTCGTCGATGCCGCGCTCCGAGGCCCGGTAGCCGCGCTCGGGCCGCTCGTCCGGCTCGATGACGCGGCCGCCCATGGCACGCACATCCCGCCGGTAGTCGCCGCGGTAGTCCCGGCCCATGTCTCCGCGGTAGTCGCTCTCACCGCGCCCGCCGGTCCAGTCGCCCCGGCCGCGCCCGGAGGCCGCGTAGCCCATGCCGAGGAGGCGGTCGTCCTCCCAGCGGCGGCCCTCGCGCTCCCGGCCCCGCGCCCTCTCGTAGAAGCGGCCCCCGCTGTCGTACGCGCGGGGTTCATCCGAGGTCCCCGCGGTGGTGCGCATGGGGCCCGCCCCTTCGCGTTCGCCTCGGGTGCGCTCGGTCTCGCCCTCCGTCCGCTCGTGGGAGTAGCCGTGGCCGTTGCCGCTGGTGCCGGTGTCGCGGCGGGTGTTCGTGTCTGTGTTCCTGGTCGCCATGCCTTTTGCCTCGCCTCCCTGGGGTTTGTCTCGGGCGCGGTACGGTCCGTCCGCGGGGGCGTGCGGCCAACTGATCCGGAGGAGGGTGCGAGGGTCCGCTTCCATGGACTGCCCGCTGGCGGACGAAACAACCTCCAGTAGGATGAGGCGGTGCAGGACGAGAACCGCCGCCGCCACGAACGGGTGCCCCTCTCGCTGCCCGTCCAGTACCGGGCGGACAGCTCCATCTCGCAGATCGTGGCGTCGGGCGCCGTGCGCCGCGCGGGGCGCTGATGGTCACCCGGCGCGGGCGCTCGGTGCGCTCGCTGCTTTTGGCGTGGTTCCTCGCGCCGGCGTTGGCGCTCTTCATCCTTGCGGGCCTGGTGGGCGCGCGCCTCTCGCAGGGCGTGCTGGAGCGGGAGCTGGGCCAGAACCTCTCGGCCATCGCGGCCGCCATTGCAGGGCAGCTCAACGGCTCGCGGGTGCTGGCCATCGAGCCGGGCGACGACGTGAGGCAATCGCGCACCTGGCGCAACACGCTGAGCACCCTCTCTTCGGTGCAGGCGGCGACCGGCGTGCGGCGGGTGGTGGTGTTCGATCGCGAGGGGACGGTGCGGGTGGACACCGCAGGCGAGGTCCCGACCGGGGCGGAGCTGGCGGACCTCGCGCGGGACCGGCTGGAGCTCGCGCGGCTGTTCGAGGAGGGCGAGCGCGTGGCCTCGCAGGTGTTGTTCCGGGGGCTCGACGGGCGGCTCTACAAGACGGGCTACGCGCCGATCTTCGAGGAGGTTGCGCAGGACGGCGGCCGGCGCGCGGTGGTGGCGGCGGTGGCGGTGGAGGCGCAGGGGGACTTCTGGGGATCGCTGCAGGAGCTGACCGGCGCCTATGCGGTGCTGACGCTGGGCGTGCTGGCCGCGCTGCTGGTGGCGGCGCTGTGGATGGGTGCGTCCATCGCCAGCCCGCTGCGGAGGCTGGTGCGCGCGGCGCAGCGGATAGGCCGGGGAGACCTGGAGACGCCGGTGCCGCCCGCGCCCACGGACGAGGTGGGGACCCTGGCCTCCGAGCTCGAGCTGATGCGGCAGGCGCTGCAGAGCCGCGACCGTCAGCTCAAGATGATGATGGCGGGCGTGGCGCACGAGGTCCGCAACCCCATCGGCGGGATCGAGCTCTTCGCGGGGCTGCTGGCGGAGGAGCTGCCCGCGGGCGATGCGAAGACGGAGGACGCGCGCTCGCACGTGCGGAGGATCCAGAGCGAGATCGAGTACCTCAAACAGGTCGTGGAGGACTTCCTCGTCTTCGCGCGCGAGCAGCGGCTGGCGGTTTCCGCGTTCGACGGGCGCGACTGGGTGCAGACGGCGGCGGATCTCGTGGCGGGCGACGCGCGGGCCCGCAACGTGGCGCTCGCCGTGGACGCCGCGACGCAGCCGCTGGAGGGAGACCTGAGCCTGCTGACCGCGGCGGCGGTGAACCTGGTGAAGAACGCGGTGCAGGCGTCCGCGCGCGGGGGCCGGGTGCAGGTGCGCGGCCGGACGATCGAAGGGGGGCGCTACGTGCTCGAGGTGGAGGACGCGGGCGCCGGAATCCCCGCGCCGGAGCAGGAGCGGATCTTCGAGCCCTTCTTCACCACGCGCGAGAAAGGGACCGGGCTGGGGCTGCCGCTGGCCCGGAAGATCGTCACCGCGCACGGCGGGACGCTGGAGGTCGAGTCGCGTCCGGGGCGCACGGTGTTCACGCTCACGCTGCGCGTGCCGGCCTCACCTTCACCCTGAGAGGCGGATCTTGTGAGCTGCCGTCGCGCACCTCCGGTCAGACACCAAAGGCGCCAGGGTAATGCACTGTTCCGCGCGCGGGTTCAGCGTCTGCATTGAGGGCGAGAGCCATGAAGTACTCCGCCGGCACGCCCGGTAGCACCAGGGGGCCCGCAGGACTGAACCCGAATCGCCGGTAGTAGTTGGGGTCACCGAGCAGCACGCAGCCAGACGCCCCCAGTGCCCGCAGCCGCTCGATCGATGACCCCATCAGCGCGCTCCCGATGCCTCGCCCCTGCAGCGAAGGCTCCACGGCGATGGGGCCCAGGCCGAACCAACCCTTCGAACCGTCCTCGATGCCCACCGGCGAGACCGCGACGTGCCCGACGATTTGCCCGTCCACCTCCGCGACCAGTGAAACGGAAAGCTGCCCGGCTGACCGGAGCGCCTCGACGATGTCCTGCTCGTTTCCGGCCGCATGCCTGGCTTTGGCGAAGGCCGCACGAATGAGCGCGCGGATGGCCGCTTCATCCTCCGGCCGTTCGTCTCGAATCAGGGGAGTCGTCATCCCGATAAGGTAGTGCGGTGGACCTCCATGCGGTGAGCCGCGCCGGATCTCCGTCCCCAGCCCGCCGCGTTCCCTGCAGCGGAATGTCCCGGTGAACCAGGAACCTCCGGGGTAGCCCCGGAGGCGGCCGGCCCGCGAATCCGCCGCCGCAAAAAAAGAAGCTCGAAGCGCCTCGCGTCCCCCAACGCGATGAACGCTTCGAGCTGCCCCGCCCTTCCAACACCACCCGCCCTTTGCTGCGGCGCGTGGACCCACCCGCCCCCCGACAGGTGATCCCCTGCTGCCGCATCCTTCGCTGCCGTGAGCCTCAGACTCGACGACAGGAACTGCTTCGCCCATTTCTGACTGCGACCGTCTCCGCTCGCCGCCATCGACGTCCCGGTCCCCCCTGCCGACCGGGCCGCGCCGATGCCTGGAACAAGAGCACGTGCCGTGCCGACGCTTTCGCGCTCGTAAGCCTTTGAAATCACGCCACACATGGCGAGCCGCCCTCCGGGATGCGGAAGAATTTCCAGTCCGCTCCCTGCGCCGAAGGGAGAGTTGCGGCGTCACGGCCTCACGGCGTCATGAGCTCACGGAATCGCTGTGACTGCCTGCGCGACATCTCGATCTCGGTGCCGCGAAGACGAAGCACCAGGGTTCCGGCGGGCCCGGGCTCGACCTCGTCGATGCAGTCCAGGTTGACCAGGTGCTTGCGGCTGGCGCGGAAGAACCGGGTGGGATCGAGCCGGGACTCCAGTTGGTTGAGCGACCTCGGGACCATCGGACGCCCCGTCGGGAGATAGAGCATCGAGTAGTTACCGACGGACTCGATGATCGGTACCTCCCGCAGGCGAACGAAGAAGCAGCGTTCGCCATCCCGTACGAACACCCGGTCGAGCGTGCCGTCTTCACTCCTGGCGCGGACGGCCAGCGCGACCTTCTGCAGCGCTGCGGCCAGTCGACGCTCGTCCACCGGCTTGAGCAGGTAGTCGAGTGCGTTCACCTCGAACGCCCGGAGCGCGTAGGCGTCGTACGCCGTGGTGAAGATGACCGCCGGCACGTCCTCCAGCGCTGCCAGCAGATCGAATCCGCTCCCTCCTGGCATCTCGATGTCGAGGAACAGCAGGTCCGGCTGGAGCTTCGCGATCTGCTGGTGCCCCTCCGACACGTTCGCTGCCTCGCCGACGACCTCGACGTGCGGGTGTTCCAGAAGCAGCCGTCGCAGCTCGACGCGCGCCAGGCGTTCATCGTCGATCAGCAGCGCCTTCATCTGCTCACCGGCAGTCGAACCCGGGCGGTCACGTGCCCCTGCAACGTCTCCAACTGCAGGGATGCCCGATCTCCGAAGAGGTGCCTCAGTCGGTTCCGGGCGTTGGTGAGTCCCGTCTTCGTTCCATGAGCGAGGGCGCCGTCTTCTGTGTCCGCGCGTGGGTTCGTGACGTCCAGCTCCAGCGTTCCCTTCACCACGACCGCAGACAGGCTCAGACACCCGCCGCCCTCGAGCCGCGAGATGCCGTGCTTGATGCCGTTCTCCACGAGGGTCTGCACGAGCATCATGGGCACCGGCACCTGGAGACAGTCCTCGGTCACGTGGATGTCGGTTCGCAGTCGGTGCTCCATCCGGACGGCCTCCAGTGCCAGGTAGTCGGAGACGATCTCGAGCTCACGCGCCAGTGGGACGAGGGCGTTCTCCTCGGGCACCAGTGAGTACCTCAGGATGTTCGCGAGCCGGGTCACCACTTCCTGCGCCTTCGGCGGGGATTCGAGAATGAGGCCGCGCAGCGTGTTCAGGGAGTTGAAGAGGAAGTGGGGGTTGAGCTGGGCCCTGAGCGTCTTGAGCTCTGCCTCCTTGGCGGCGGCGGCACTGCGGAGCGCCTCCAGCTCCGCACGTCTCGATCGGTTCACCAGGTGAACGGCGAAGTAGATGAGCTGCCACAGGAGGAACACGCCCGCCAGGTTGAGCGCGTAGATCAGGAAGGCACGGAGCGAGAACGCCGAAACCGGCACCCACCGAAGCGCGCCGAAGACCAGGCCCGTGTACGCGCCATTGAGCAGGACGCCGAGCAGGGCGGCAGCGGCGATGGCTCGAAGCGCGAGCTGTAGAGGCGGTCGTTCCTGCCAGTTGCGTTCACGGATGACGCGCCGGAGCAGGTGGCTCAGCGTGACGCCTCCCACGCTCAGCAGGATCGGCCCGGCCCAGGCAGCGGTCGCAGGGACGCCGGAACCCACCATGAAGGAGGCGTTCAGCGCGGCGTACGCCCCCCACCCGAGCACCTGACACCCCCAGTAGGTCCGCGACGAGGACGACGGCGATGTGCAGGCGACGGTTGGAGGCATGATCGGAGCGTGGACTAGAGCGGACAGGATTCCAGAGCCGGGCACGAGAGGTACGTCTCGATGATCTCCGCGAGGCGCTCCGGGGCGTCGTACATGATGAAGTGACGGGCATCCGCGAGCTGAAGCACCCGCTTCGAGGGCGCGTGGCGGAGCTGGTCAGCGTACCGGGCCGCCGTCGCCGCGTCCTGGGTGGCGTCACCGGTGCCAGCCCCTACCAGCAGCAGCGGGGCGGCGTGGCGCGTCAGGTCGTCTCGGAGGTCGAGCGCGTACAGCTCGGCGATGGCGTCCCCGACCGAGTGCAGGTTCACCTGCTCGGCCCAGGCGATGATTCGCGCCTGTCCGTGCTCCGACGCCGTGTAGCTCGTAGCCGAGCCCCGTGCCTGGGCGACGTACTGGGCGCGCGTCATGGATGCGATGCGGTCGCCCATCGACTGGCCGAAAGCGGCGGCCTGCGACTGGGAGATTCCCGCCTGGTAGAGGTCAGGGAGGAAGGGGAGGCCGTCCACCGCAAGCACGCGGCCCACGCGGTCGGGTGCGGTGACCGCGGTCCACATCGCCAGCGTTCCGCCCATGCTGTGGCCGATGAGCACGGGTCGCTCCATTTGCTGCTCGTCCATGTACGCGATCAGCTCGTCCCGAACCTTCTCCAGGAAGGGCGGCGCGAGAGGGGCCCCGCCATCGAAGCCGGTCAGGGTGAGGACGTGACACGTGTGAGTCGAGCTCAGCCGCTCGACGGTGGTCGCCCAGACTTCGCCCGTGGAGGCGAGGCCCGGGATCAGGATCACGGGAGGACCCTTGCCGGTGACCTCGACCGAAAACGCAGGGCCGGTCGACGGCTCCGGACGCTGACGACGGGCGGGGCCGCACGCGAAGATGACGCCGAGGAGCAGGAGGAACAGAGCCGTACGAACCATGGGCGAACTCCACTGGAATGGGGAATGCCCGTGGGAATAGGCCGGGCTCAGCAGGTTCCGGCCGAAATGGGATGAGCGGTCTCGGACGAGGATGAACGGCGAGAGCACGCGCGAGCTGCACACCGCACCAGCCGCCGCTGCATCGCGCTGCTACCGGTACGCTTGAACCCGCGCGCGCGCCTTCCGGAGCATGCGACGCAGGGGCTCTTCGTCCGCGAGCGAGAGGGCCTCGTCCCAGGTGAGCCAACGCGCGCCGTGCGACTCGCCCGGATCGTGGCGGAGGTTCTCCGGATCGGCGGCGACCACGAGGTAGCGCACGTCCAGGTGCCGGTGCTCGGCGTCGCTCTTGCGCGCGGGGATGACGTGCACGTCCACGTCGAGCGGGCGCCACATCGAAGGGTGCAGGCGCACGTCGAGCCCGGTCTCCTCCGCCGCCTCACGCAGCGCGCTGAGCGCCATCGAGCCCTCGTCCGCCGCCTCCGCGTGTCCGCCGGGCTGGAGCCACCGGTGCAGCTTGCCGTGATGCACGAGGCAGACGCGCTCGCCGTCCGGCGTCACCACCACCGCGCTCCCGGTGAAGTGCGCGCCTCCTTGTGTCCGCGAGAACGGCTCGGCCAGGTCCCGGGCCGCGGTCCGCATCTCCTCCAGGTCCACGCGCTCCTTCTCGTCGCCGGGCACGTGCGCGTCGAGCAGCGAGACCAGCGCGGTCCGGGCGTCGATGCCCGCCGCACGCTCCAGCAGCACGCGCTCGCGGGGCCAGTCGCGCGCGGAGATCATGCGGCCATCCGGGAGCTCCACCGATTCCGCGCCCTCCTCCTCGAACGCGCGGGTGAGCTGCTCGAGCTGTCGTTGGGTCGCCATCGGCAGCGCGTCTAACACGGCCGCTTTCCGCCGGCCGCCGCTTCGGCCTAAATGCCGCCCATGGCACGCGTCCTCATCATCGACGACCACGACAGTATGCGGGAGGGCATGGCGGTGACCCTCAAGAAGCAGGGGCACGACGTCGCCGCGGTGCGCTCGGGGCTGGAGGGCGCGGCGGCGTACCGGAAGAGCCCGTACGACGTGGTCATCACCGACCTCAAGATGGAGGGGATGGACGGCATCGAGGTGGTGAAGAACCTCCGCGCGCACGACCCCGACGCCACGGTGCTGGTGGTCACCGCCTACGGGACGATCGAGACCGCGGTGACCGCGATGCAGGAGGGCGCGGTGGACTTCCTCACCAAGCCCTTCCCGCCGGACGTGCTCCGGGCCAAGGTGGAGAAGGCGCTCGAGCTGTCGCGCACGCGCAAGCAGGTGGTCCGGCTCAAGGCGCACAACGACGTGCTGAGCGAGGACATCAGCGCGCGGGCGGGCTCTTTGGTGGGCCAGAGCGAGCCGATGCAGCGGCTGGTCTCGATGGTCCGCAAGGCCGCCGCCTCCGAGGCCACGGTGCTGGTGCAGGGCGAGAGCGGCACCGGCAAGGAGCTGGTGGCGCGGATGATCCACGACCTCTCGCCACGGGCGGACGGGCCGTTCGTGGTGGTGCACTGCGCGGCGCTGGCGGAGACCTTGCTGGAGAGCGAGCTCTTCGGCCACGAGCGCGGCGCATTCACCGGCGCGGTGAAGCGGAAGCTCGGGCGCTTCGAGCTGGCGGACCGGGGGACGATCTTCCTCGACGAGATCGGCGAGATCTCCCACGCCATCCAGACCAAGCTCCTGAGGGTGCTCCAGCAGAAGGAGCTGCAGCGGGTGGGCGGCGAGGAGACGCTGAAGGTGGACGTGCGGGTGGTATCGGCCACCAACCGCGACCTCAAGGCCGAGGTGGCGAAGGGGACCTTCCGCGAGGACCTCTACTACCGGCTGCACATCGTCCCGCTCACGCTGCCGCCGCTGCGCGAGCGTCCCGAGGACATCACGCTCCTGGCCCGGCACTTCACGCGGAAGCACGCGGCGCGGGTGAACCCGGCGGTGCGCGAGATCACCGATGGGGCGCTGCGCACGCTGCAGCGCTACGCGTGGCCGGGCAACGTGCGCGAGCTGGAGAACGCGATCGAGCAGTCGCTGGTCTTCGCCGAGGGCGATTCGCTCACCGAAGAGGACCTGCCGGCCTTCCTCCGCCCCGAGGCCTCGCGCGCCTCGGCCACGCACGCGCTGACGATGCCAACGGGGGACAGGCCGCTGCCGGACATCCTCGAGGAGCTGGAGCGCGAGCTCATCCGCCGCGCCTACGAGAAGGCCAACGGGGTGAAGACCGAGACCGCCCGGCTGCTCGGTATCAAGACGTCGGCGCTCTACTACA
>CAZCWA010000004.1:0-1732 GCA_964502265.1 uncultured Myxococcaceae bacterium
CGCGCCGGTCCCCGCCCGCGCGGTGCCGGAGGCCGCGGCGCCCAGGAGCGAGCCGAAGAGCGCGCCGAGCAGCGCCCCGAAGTCGATGCCGGAGCTGATGGACCTGGGCAAGCGCGCGTACACCGCGAACTGCCAGGCCTGCCACATGCCGACCGGCGAGGGCATGGGCGCGGTCTTCCCGCCGCTGGCCAGGAGCGACTTCCTGATGGCGGACAAGGAGCGCTCGGTGAACGCGGTGGTGCACGGCCTGTCCGGCCCCATCACGGTGAACGGGCAGAAGTTCAACTCGCAGATGCCGCCCATGGGCTACCTCAAGGACGAGGACATCGCCGCGGTGCTCACCTACGTCCGCAACTCGTGGGGCAACAAGGGTGACGCGGTGACGGTGGACGAGGTGCAGAAGGCGCGCAAGGCCGGCAACAAGGGAGCGCACTGATGACCGCCGGGCTCGCCCTCACCGTGGCGGCGCTGGTCCTCTCCGGCGCGCGTCCGGTCCAGCAGGACCCGGCGATGGTGAAGGTCGGGCCCGGCACCGTCCGCTCCGCCTACGTCACGCCCGGCGGTGAGCCGCAGGAGGTGCAGCCGTTCCTCCTCGATGCGCTGCCGGTGACCAACGCGGACTTCCTCGCCTTCGTCCGCACGAACGAGGCGTGGCGCCGCGACAAGGTCCGCCGCCTCTACGCGGACGAGACCTACCTCGCGCACTGGAGCGGCCCTTTGGACCTGGGCCCCTCCGCGCCGCCCCGCGCTCCGGTCACCCAGGTGAGCTGGTTCGCCGCGCGGGCCTACTGCAAGGCGAAGGGCTCGCGGCTTCCGCTGGAGCTCGAGTGGGAGCTGGCCGCCGCCGCCAGCGAGACGAAGAAGGACGCCGGCAAGGATCCCGCCTTCGTCTCGAAGATCCTCGGTTGGTACTCCCGCCCCACCCCGAAGGTGCTCCCGGACGTGGGCACCACCGGGCCCAACGCGTGGGGCGCGTGGGACCTCCACACGCTCGTCTGGGAGTGGGTGGACGACTTCGGCAACAACCTCGTCACCGGCGACAGCCGCGACCCGAACGACGCCGACACGATGCGCTTCTGCGGCGCCGGCGCGATCGGCGCGGGCGACAAGAGTGACTACGCGGCCTTCATGCGCAGCGCCTTCCGGAGCTCGCTCAAGGGGCCTTTCACCGTGAAGAACCTCGGCTTCCGCTGCGCGCGGAGCCTGCCCTCCAGGGGAGTGACGCCATGAACCGGATTTCCGCCCTCTCTCTCGCTGCCCTGCTGCTGCCTGCCGCCGCGTTCGCCGGCGAGCCGTCGCTGCACGATCTCGAGACGAAGTTCGTCGACCAGCGCAACCAGACCGCGACCTTCACGGACCTGAAGGGCGCGCCGGTGCTGGTCACCATGTTCTACGGAAACTGCGAGTACGCCTGCCCACTGCTGGTGAGCCGGATGAAGCGGCTGGAGGCGAAGGTGCCGGACGCGGACAAGGCGAAGCTGCGCATGGTGCTGGTGACCTTCGATCCTGCGCGCGACACCGTCCCCGCCCTGCGCAAGCTGCACGACCTCTACGCGCTCGATGCACGCTGGCAGTTCCTGCGGGTGGACGATGCGGAGGCGGTCCGCGAGCTCGCCGCACTGCTCGGGGTGCGGTACCGCTTCATGCCCGACGGCGCCATCAACCACAGCTCCGTCATCACCCTGCTCGACGGGCAGGGCGTGGTCCGCGCGCGGATGGACGGGATGGACCT
>CAZCWA010000004.1:1832-31005 GCA_964502265.1 uncultured Myxococcaceae bacterium
GCGCCCGGCTTGAGCAGGTGGACGATCCGCGACTCGCCCTTCTTCGTGGTCGAAGGCAGCGCGATGATCGGCTTGCCGCCCTCGGAGAGCGAGGCGCCGCGGATGAAGTCCATCTGCCCGCCCACGCCGGAGAACTGCTTCTCGCCGATCGAGTCCGCCACCACCTGGCCGGTGAGGTCCACCTCGATGGCGCTGTTGATGGCGGTGACCTTCGGGTTGCGGCGGATGACCGCGGTGTCGTTGACGAAGGCGATGTCCAGCATGGCCACCGACGGGTTGTCGTCCACGAAGTCGAAGAGCCGGCGGGTGCCGTTGACGAAGCCCGCCACGATGCGCCCCGGCAGCACCACCTTGTTCTCGCCGGTGATGACGCCGCGCTCCACCAGGTCGAGCACGCCATCCGAGAACATCTCGGTGTGGATGCCGAGCTTGCGGTGATCCCTCAACGCCGCCAGCACCGCGTCCGGGATGGCGCCGATGCCCATCTGCAGCGTGGCCCCGTCTTCGATCAGCGACGCGACGTGCCGTCCGATCGCCCGCTCCACCTCGCCGAGCACCGCCGGCTTGTGCTCCGGCAGCGGGATGTCCCCCTCCACCAGCGCGTGGAGCTGGCTCACGTGCACCCGGCCATCACCGTGCGTCCGCGGCATGTACTTGTTCACCTGCGCGATCGTCCGCCGCGCCGTCTGCACCGCCGCCAAAGACGCGTCCACCGACGTGCCCAAAGAGCAGTAGCCGTGCTTGTCCGGCGGCGAGACCGTCACCATCGCCACGTCGAGCGGGAGGATGTTGCGCCGGAAGAGCAGCGGCACCTCGCTGAGGAACACCGGGAGGTAGTCCGCGCGGCCCGCCTGCACCGCCTCGCGCACGTTGCCGCCGACGAAGAAGTTGTTGGCGCGGAAGGAGCCCTGGCACTCCTCCTTCGTGTAGGGCGCGGGCCCTTCCGTGTGGAGGTGGCAGATCTCCACGTTGCGCAGCGCCGGCGCGCGCGCGACCAGCGCCTGGATGAGGAGCTGCGGCGCGGCGGCCACGCTGTGGATGAAGACGCGGTTGCTGCTGGAGACGATGCCGACGGCCTGCTCGGCCGAGACGTAGGTGGTCTGCATAGGGGTCCGAACCTTCGGCAGCAACGGCGCATGCCGCAAGCGCGAAAGGGCCGCGCTATGAAGCAGCCGATGATCGACGGGACGATGTACCTGCCTCTCGCGGCGGCGCTGGTGCTGGGCGCGGTGCTCGGCGCAGGAGGCGTGCTGCTGTGGGCATTGCGCGGGCGCATGCGCAGCGCGGAGCAACAGGCGCAGGCCGCGGGTGAGCGGGCGGAGCTGCGGGCGGAGCTCTCGGCGCGTTCGGCGGAGGTCGCGCGGCTGCTGGCAGAGCGGGACTCGGAGCGGGCGGAGTCGCGCGCGGAGGCGCAGGCGCTGCGGGCGGAGGTCCTGAGGCTCCGCGAGCAGGGCGCCTCGCTGACGGCGACGATGGCCGGCGAGCGGAAGGCCCAGGCGGAGAAGCTCGAGGCCTTGATGGCCGCGGAGGCGAGGCTGCGGGAGACCTTCGAGGCGCTCGCGTCCCAGGCGCTCCGGCAGAACAGCCAGCAGTTCGGCCTCATCGCCGAGCAGCGGGAGAAGGCGATCGACGCGCTGGTGAAGCCGGTGCAGGAGAAGCTCGCGCAGGTGGAGGGGACGCTGCAGGGCCTGGAGAAGGAGCGCACCGCGGCATACGCGGAGCTGCGCGCGCACCTCGAGCTGATGGCGCAGGCGCAGGAGGGCTTGCGCTCGGAGACGGGCAACCTGGTGAAGGCGCTGCGCCAGCCGCACGTGCGCGGGCGCTGGGGCGAAGTCCAGCTTCGGCGGGTGGTGGAGCTGGCGCAGATGGTCCCCCACTGCGACTTCGAGGAGCAGGCCCAGGTGGAGACGCCGGATGGCCGGCTGCGGCCCGACGCGCGGGTGAAGCTGCCCGGCGGCAAGAGCGTGATCATCGACGCCAAGGCCCCGATGAGCGCGTACCTCGAGGCGCTGGAGGCGCAGGACGAGGCCACCCGCGAGCAGAAGCTGAAGGAGCACGCGCTGCAGCTCCGCGCGCACATCCAGAAGCTCTCGGCGAAGGCGTACTGGGATCAGTTCCACCCGAGCCCCGAGTTCGTGGTCCTCTTCCTCCCCGCGGAGAGCTTCTTCAGCACCGCGCTGCAGCAGGACCCCACGCTCCTCGAGATGGGGGTGGAGCAGCGGGTGCTGCCCGCGAGCCCGCTGACGCTGATCGCGCTGCTTCGTGCGGTCGCGTACGGCTGGCGGCAGGAGCGGATCGCCGAGAACGCGGAGCAGATGCGGCAGCTCGGCGCGGAGCTGCACGGACGGGTGCGCAGGCTCACCGAGCACGTGCTCAAGCTCGGCCGGTCGCTGAACGGCGCGGTGGAGTCGTACAACGCGGCGGTGGGCTCGCTGGAGAGCCGGGTGCTGGTGGCCGCGCGCAGGTTCGAGGAGCTCGGCGCCACCAGCGAGGAGAACGGGCTGCCGGAGGTCGGGCCCATCGAAGCGAGCGTGCGGTCCCTGAGCACCTGACTTGACGCCCCCGAACCCCGCGCGTAGAAGCCGCCGCACCGCCGGGTCGCCCATTTCGGGCGGTCCAAGAGGGAAGCCGGTTGAAGTCCGGCGCGGTCGAGCCACTGTGACCTGATGGTCCCGCGGAAGGGACCTGGCCACCTCCAGCAGTCGCCACTCCGGGCCGTTCGTCGGGGGAAGGTGGGAGGCGGTACCGACCCAGCGCGTCGTGCGCACCGGTCGGATCAGGAAGCCAGGAGACCTGCCCGGCGTGCGGCGGATTCGTCCGTCGCGAAGGCCTTCTCTCTTCTCGGAAGAGAGCGGAAGGCGAAGCATGGTGCGGTCGTGTGCCGGGGCTTTGGCCCTGGGGCTCATCCTGGGCGTGTCCCTCCCGCGAGACGCGGACGCGGAGCCGAAGGCGCTCCCGCCCGTCACCGTCCCGCTCCCTCCGCCCCGTCCCGCGGACGCGCCCGAGTCCCCCACCCGCCGCGATCCCACCGGCGCGGTGACGGTGATCGAGGTCGCGCCCCTGCGCCGCGAAGCGCGGGTGGCCTCCGAGGTCATCGCCTCCGCGCCGGGCGTGGTGCTCCAGAGCCGCGGCGGCCTGCTCCAGACCTCGCAGCTCAACCTGCGCGGCGCGGCGTCCACCGGGGTGCTGGTGCTGCTCGACGGCGTCCCCATCAACGGCGCGGGCGCGATGGTCGATCTCTCCCGCATCCCGCTCCCGCTGGTCGAGCGGGTGGAGGTCCTGCGCGGCGGCGGCGCGCGCCATGCGCCCGGCGGCATCGGCGGGGTGGTGAACCTCGTCACCCGGGCGCCGGAGGAGGGGCACGTCCGCGCAGCAGGCGGCGTGACCGCGGGCTCCTTCGGCACCGCGATGGCGCACGTGTCGGCCTCCTCCAACGTGCTCGGCGGACAGGGGCTCCTGCTCGTCCACGGCGCGCGCTCCGACGGCCGCTTCCCCTTCCTCCATGACCCTACGCCCTCGCTCGACGACGGCCGGTTCGAGGAGCGGCTGCGGCACAACAACGACGCGCAGCTCGGCGGCGCGATGGCGCGCTACCGGCGCACGGTCCGCGGGGCGCTGCTCGATCTCTCGGTGGAGGGCGCCATCGATGGTCGCGGAATCGCCGGCACCGCGGCCAACCCCAGCCCGGACGCGCGGATGAGCGCCCGCCGCCTCAACGCCAGCGCGCGGACCCTCGTTCCGCTCGAGGCCGGCGAGTTCTCGGTGCGGGCGTGGGCGAGGCAGGACCAGAGCGCGATCAGCGGCGGCCACCACGGCCTCGGCACCGACTACCTGCAGCGCGAGCGCTCCTACGGGCTCGACCTCGAGGGGAGCGTGCTGCTCGGCGGCTCCCACGGGCTCACCGCGGTGGCGCAGGTGGCCGGCGACACGCTGCGCGCGATGGGCAGCGCAGACCCCTCGTGGACCCGCGCGGGCGTGGGCGTGGCGGACGAGCTCCTCCTCTTCGGTGGCCGCGCCTCGCTGGTGCCGTCTTTGCGCGCGGACCTCACCGGACCCTTCTTCACCTTCTCGCCCAAGCTGGGGGCGCGGGTGGAGCTGCCGGCGGGCCTAGAGCTCCTCGCCAACGCAGGCCAGGCGCACCGGCCGCCCTCGTTCTCCGAGCTCTACGTGATGCAGGGCACGCTTCTGCCCAACGAGCAGCTCCGACCCGAGCGCGCGCTCTTCGCCGACGCCACCGTGGCCCACCGCACGTCCCGGACGCGGGTGGCGGTCACCGGCTTCGGCGCGCTCTACGAGGACCTCATCGCGTACGAGTACTACCCGCCGTTCCTCGTCAAGCCGTACAACTTCAACGCCGCGCAGGTGCACGGGCTCGAGGCCGAAGCCGAGGTCCGGCCCCACCGCCTCGTGCGCGCGACGGCGGCGTACACGCTCACGCGCACCCGGAACCTCCGCGACGACCCGCGCTACTACCTGCGCGAGCTGCCCTACCGTCCGCGCCACCGGCTCGTCGCGCGCGTCACCGGCGGCCCCGAGTGGCTGCAGCTCCGCGCCGAAGCGGACGTGCAGTCGCGCCAGTTCACCAACCGCACCAACCGTCAGGAGCTGCCGGCGCGGGCCTTCGTCCACCTCGGCGCCACCGCGCGGGTGTGGAAGGCGCCGGACCTGCGGCTGGGCGTGGACGTGAAGAACGTGCTCGACCACCGGGCCCAGGACTTCGACGGCTACCCGCTGCCGGGGCGCGCGCTCTTCGCGACGTTGAGCTTCGCGCTGGACCGCGCGGCGGCAGAGACACAACCAGAGCAGGACCCAGGAGGCGTTCCGGAATGATGAGCAGCAGGGTGTACCTGGCGCTGACAGCGGCAGGGATGATGGTGGCGTTGACCGGTTGTCCGGACCAGGGCGTGGTGTGCCGCGATGGCCTCGTCGCCTGCGGTGACGTCTGCGTGGACAGCAGCGCGGACAAGCTCAACTGCGGCGCGTGCGGCGTTGCGTGCGGAGGCGATCAGGTCTGCCAGAGCGGCGCGTGCACCTGCCCGCCGGACCGCGCCGAGTGCTTCGAGAGCCACGGCGTCTGCACCGACACGCAGAGCGACGCCGCCCACTGCGGCGCGTGTGGCAACGCCTGCGCCGAGGGCGAGGTCTGCGAGTCCGGCGCCTGCCGGATCACCTGCGAGGAGGCGGGCAACGAGGTCTGCGCCGGCGCCTGCGTGAACACCCAGAACAGCGCGCAGCACTGCGGCGGGTGCGGCAACGTCTGCCCGCAGGCGCAGTCCTGCATCGACGGCACCTGCCAGTTCGACCTGGTGCTCGCCTGCTACATCTCCGGCCACGTGCGCGGGATGCAGGCGGCGACGCTGGTGCAGGGCCCGCTGCATGACCTCGGCAGCTCGCCGCAGTCCCTCGTCCGCTACGGCTTCGACACGCTCCTGGCCATCGACGGCCTGGACAAGCTGCTCTACCAGACCTCGTGGCCGGGGCTGCAGGGGCGCCCGGCGACCGCGGGGTTGGGTGACGTGCCCAACCACGTCTTCGTCGACGGCGAGTTCGTCTACGTCGTCAACTCCGGCACCTCGACGCTGCAGATCCTCCGGCCGATGGGCGAGGAGACCGCCGAGGGCATCACCTTCACCACCGTGGGCGAGTACCCCTTCGGCGGCAACACCTGGCCGCAGGTGGGCGTGAAGGTGGAGAACTCGATCTACGTGACCCTGCTCGGCGGCTACGGCGTCGAGGAGTCCCTGCCCGGTCAGCGCGTGGTGGAGGTGGACGTGAGCGATCCGGCGAAGCCGGTCGCGGGCCGGAGCTGGGATCTCACCGGCCTCACCCAGCCCTTCATGACCGGCGGCGAGTCGCACCCGCGGCCCTCGGGGATCGCGCACCTGGACGGCTCGGTCTACGTGGCGCTGAACAACGCCGACAGCTTCTATGGCACCGCCGGCCCGGCCGCGGTCGCGGTCATCCCGCTCGCCGCCGGCATGCCCACCGCCATCCCGCTGCCCGCGGACTCCTGCCGCACCGCCTCGTGGATCCGGACGAAGGGGGAGTCGGTGGTCGTCGCCTGCATGGGCCACGCGGACTACTCGATGTGGCCCACCGTGACCGTGGGCCAGGCCGGCGTGGCGCTGATCCAGGGCGGCGAGGTGAAGGACTCGGTGCTGCTCGCCTGCGCCGAGGGCGCCTCCCAGATGGAGTGCCCCGACCCGCTGCTCGGCCGCTTCGACATCGTGGGCGGGCGCGTCTTCGTGGGCGACCAGTCCGGCGGCCGGATCTTCGTGCTCGATCTCGATGAGACGGAGGGCAAGCTCAAGCCCGTGCGCACCCACTCCACCAGCGCCGGCCCGGTCGATGGCTGCCCGAAGGACATGAACGGCGTGGGCAACGTGTCCGACGTGCTGGGGATCGCCGCGCCGTGAGCCCCCGTCGGCGCTCCCTCGCGCTGGGCTTCGCGCTCCTGCTCTTCGCCGCTGCGGACGCCGCCGCAGACGGAGGAGGTCCCTTGCGCCTCGGGCCGAAGCCGCCGGCCTCACCGAAGCGCGTGGTGACGCTGGCGCCGTCCCTGACCGAGATGGTGCTGGCGGTGGGGGAGGGCGGGCGCATCGTCGGCGTCTCGCGCTTCGACGAGAACCCGCAGGTGGCGAAGCTTGCGCGGGTGGGCGGCTTCATCGATCCGAGCGTGGAGGCGGTGATCGCCCTGCGTCCGGACCTCGTCCTCGTCCAGCCGGCGCCGGGCAACAAGCGGCCGGTGGAGAAGCTCGCCGAGCTGGGCATCCCGGTGCTCGCCCTCCCGCTGCACACCGTCACCGACACGCTCACCGCGCTGCGCGAGGTGGGCCGGGCGCTCGGCGTTCCCGAGCGGGGAGAGGCCCTCGCGGCCGAGGTGGAGGCGGCGCGCACCCGCGTCCGTCAACACACCCGCCAGCGCGCGGACGAGAAGCCCCGGCGGGTGCTCTTCGTCTACGAGTGGGAGCCGCTCATCGTCGCCGGCCCCGGCGCCTTCGCCTCGGAGCTTCTGGCGGACGCGGGCGTGGTCAACGTGGCCGCGCACGCGAAGACGCCCTACCCGGTGCTGGGCGTGGAGGCGGCGATCGCCGCGAGGCCGGACGTGGTGGTGGACGCCTCGCACGATCCCTCCCGCGCCGTGCGCCTGCGTTCGCTGCCGGGCCTGAAGGAGGCGCGGTGGATCCGTCTGCCCTCGCGCGACCTCATCCAGCCCGGTCCGCACCTGGGGCGCGGTCTCGAAGAGCTCGTCCGCCTGCTCGAAGGAAACGAGACGAAGTGAGGCACGCGCCGCTCCACCTGCGCGCGCTGTGGGTGCTGGGGCTGCTGGCCCTGGTCGCCCTCGGCACCGGGCTGGTGGCGGCGGCGTACGGCGAGTACCCGCTCTCGCTCTCGCAGGCCTTCGCCGATCCGGAAGGCGAGCACGGCCGCATCTTCTTCGCCCTCCGGGTGCCGCGCGCGCTGCTGGCGCTGATCGTCGGCGCGGCGCTCGGGGCGTCCGGGTGCGTGCTGCAGGCGCTCCTGCGAAACCCGCTGGCGGATCCCTTCGTCCTCGGCGTCAGCGGCGGCGCCGCCCTGGGGGCCACCCTGGCGCTCGCCCTCGGTCTTGGCGCGGTAGGCGGGGTGTGGGGCGCCTTCTCCGCGCCGTCCTTCTTCGCCTTCGCCGGCTCGCTCGGGGCCACCGCCCTCGTCTTCGCGGCGGGCAAGGTCCGGGGCCGCACCACGCCCTACGCAGCCCTGCTCACCGGCGTCATCTTCAATGCCTTCGCGGCCGCGGCGATCACCTGCATCAAGACCCTCACCGCGCCGGACCGCGTGGGCGAGATCCTCTACTGGCTGGCGGGCACGCTCGGCTACGAGCGCTACGGCACCCTCGCTGCCGCCGCCGCGCTTCAGGTCGTGGCCGTGGGCGTGATGTGGCGCAACGCGGCACGCCTCAACCTGCTCACCCTCGGCGACGAGGACGCGGCCACCCTCGGCGTCCCGGTGGAGCGCACCCGCGCGGTGCTGCTCCTGATGGCCTCGCTCTCGGTGGCGGGCGCGGTGGCGCTCTCCGGGCTGGTGGGCTTCGTGGGGCTCATCGTGCCGCACGTGCTCCGGCTCTGGCTCGGTCCGGACACGCGGCTGCTCCTGCCCGCCAGCGCGCTGGGCGGCGGCGCCTTCCTCGCCCTCTCGGACACGCTGGCGCGGCTGCTCTTCCCCGCCTTCAACGCCGAATTGCCGGTGGGCGTGGTCACCGCGCTGCTCGGCGGCCCCTTCTTCCTCGTCATGCTCCACCGCCGCGAGGCTGCGGCGCGGGCCACGCTCGGTTGAGCTGCGTGCACCCGGGCAGGCGTTGCTCCGGCCACGGGAAGTGGCGACGGTTGACGGGCGAAGGAGACGCGCATGCCGACGGGATGGGACGACACAGTGCTGTTCGCGCAGGCCGGCGCCCTGGACGAGGGCGACGTGTGGTCCTTCCTCTTCGTGGCCGCCGCGTTCGCCACCGTGGTGCTGGTGGCCCGGCTCGCGCGCAACAACCGCCGCGGCCCGCCGATCCTGCCGTAGCGGTCAACCCCTTCGAGCGTGCGCGGCCTCGTGTAAGCTCCGTCACGCCCATGTGGCAGCTCATCATCAATGGACCGGGGTACTTCGACACCTCGTACGATCTGCCGGACGGGGTCACCCACCTGGGACGCGCGGACGAGAACGACATCGTGCTCTCCGGCGACCTCGTGTCGCGGCGCCATGCCCGGTTCCGCGCGCGCGGTGAGTCGCTGGTGGTGGAGGACCTCGGCAGCCGCAACGGCAGCAAGCTCAACGGCGAGCCCCTGCGCGGCCCCGCTACCCTGAAGACGGGCGACACCCTGCAGGTGGGCGAGAACACCCTCGCGGTGCGCCAGCCGAGCCAGCGCGAGTCCGCGGCCACCGAGGTGGTGAGCCTCGACGCGGGCGGCGTGCGGCGCTTCGGGCGGGGCGGGGAGATCGACGGCTCGGTGATCACCTCCCGCGCGCTGACCGACAGTCTGGTCCTCAAGGCGCTCGACAACGTCTCGCCCAGCGCCACCACCACGCCGCCCTCGGGTGTCCCGCTGCCCTTCCCCGACGAGGTGGGCCAGCAGGTCAGCTACGAGTGGCTCCTGGCCCTCTACCGGATCAGCGAGCACCTCTCCTCCGCGCGCAGCCTGCAGGAGTTCCTCGAGCGCACCGCGGACCGGGTGATGGAGCGCGCGCGCGCGACCACGGCGGTGGTCCTCGTCCGCCACCCCTCGGGCGTGATGGTGCCGGCGGCGGTGCGCCACAGCGGCCGGCTCGCGCGCGGCGAGGTCCCCGTCTCGGACGCGATCATCGATGCCGCGCTGGCCAACGGCGCGGCGCTGGCGGTGGCGGACGTGCGCGAGGACCTTCGCTTCGCGCAGCGCGAGAGCGTCATCCTCTACGGCGCCGACCAGGTCCTCTGCATCCCGGTGCGGCAGGGAGAGGACTTCATCGGGGTGCTCTACCTGAACCGCACCTCGCGCGACGAGGAGGACCCCTCCCACCTGCTCGACCTGTGCACCGCGGCCGCGCACCTGATCAGCACCGGCCTGCAGCGGTTCCGCGCCGAGGGCAGCCCCGCCGGCGAGCGGCTGCGGCACGCGCTCGAGCGCTTCCACCCGCCGGAGTCCATCGACCGCCGGGTGAACGAGCTTCTGGCGAACCCGCAGTCCCTCACCCGCCTCGAGGAGCGGAACGCCACCGTCGTCTCGGCGGAGCTCCCCGGCATTGCCCAGGCCGCGGTGCGCGCAGGCCCCGAGCGCGCGGCCGAAGTCCTCGCGGACTTCCAGCAGCGGCTCGCGGGCGTGGTGTGGAGCTTCGACGGCGCGGTGCAGCGGCTCGCGGGCGATGGGCTCACCGCCGTGTTCGGCGCGCTGGAGGCGAAGGGCGACGACGCGCTCCGGGCAGTCCGCTGCGCGCTCGCGCTCCGGGCCGAGTGGGAGCGGACCGCGGCGCGGCACCCGCCGGAGCTGCGCATCCCGCTCCGCATCGCCCTGCACACCGGGAGGGTCCTCGCCGGGCACGTGGGCAACGAGGCGCGCCTGGAGCTGCTCGCGGTGGGCGAGCCCTCGCAGGTGGCGAAGTGGCTGTGCGCTTCGGCGGAGCCGGGGCAGGTCCTCATCACCGGCAAGACGCTGGCGGCGGTGGGCGCGCGGTTCGACGTCATCCCGCTCGGCGAGCGCGCGCTCGAGCCCCGCACGGGCAGGGACCGGGTGGCCGCCTTCGAGGTGGTGGAAGAGGACGCCGCCGAGCTCACCTCGCCCGGAGTGGCATGATCCCCAACCCGAACAGCGCGCGGCTGAGGCCCTTCCGGCCCAGCCCCTTCGGCCGCTACACGCTGCTCACGCCGCTGTCCGTCGGCGGGATGGGGGAGATCTTCCTCGCGCGGCTGGAGGGGCCGGGCGGCTTCCAGAAGCTGTGCGTGATCAAGAAGATCCTCCCCGCGCTGGCGCAGGATCCGGAGTTCGTCGAGCGCTTCGTCAACGAGGCGCGCACCCTGGTCAAGCTCTCGCACGGCGCCATCGCCCAGGTGCTGGACATGGGGCTGCACGAGGGCGACCCGTACCTCGCGCTGGAGTTCGTGGACGGCAAGGACCTGCGCAAGGTCTCCGCCCGCGCGCGCGAACGGGGCGAGCCGCTGCCGCCGGGCTTCGCGCTCTACGTGATGGGCCGGCTGCTCGACGCGCTGGCCTACGCGCACAGAAAGCGCGACGAGGACGACCGCGAGCTGGGCCTCGTGCACCGGGACGTCTCGCCGCAGAACGTGCTCATCTCCTACGAGGGCGAGGTCAAGATCATCGACTTCGGCCTCGCCAAGAGCTCGCTCAACAGCGCGCGCACCAACCCGAGCATGATCCTCGGGAAGTTCCTCTACATGTCCCCGGAGCAGGCGCGGCACCAGAAGGTGGACCGGCGCGCGGACCTCTACGCGGCGGGCCTGTGCCTCTACGAGCTCGTCGCCGGCCGGCACCCGTTCGAGGACGTGCCCTCGCACGCGCTGATCACCGCGGTCGCCAACCCCGACGTGGTGCCGCTGCGCGAGGCGGTGCCCGACTGCCCCGTCGAGATCCACGACCTGGTGATGCGCGCCCTGGAGGTGGAGCCGGCGAAGCGCTTCCAGACCGCCGAGGAGTTCCGCGCGAAGGTGGGCGCAGCGCTGCTGCAGCTCGATCCCGAGGCCGGCCCGGAGAGCACCAGCCGCCACATGCGCGCGCTGTTCGGAGCCGAGTTCGCCCAGGAGCGCAAGCTGCTGATCGGCCTGCGGTCGGCGCAGCCGCCGGAGGGACTGGTCGAGAGCGAGCCGGCGGTGGTGGTGGTGAAGGCGCCCGAGACCCTGCCCCGGGAGGGCGAGCGCGACACCGCGGTGGTGCCCCTGGAGCAGCTCGCGCGCGACGCCGAGGCCGCGCTGGCGCTGCAGTCCGGTGCCTCGCTGAAGCTCACGCCGAAGCTCGGGCCGCAGCCGGTGCAGGGGCCGATCCTCGCCGCGCCGCTCTCGTTCGCGCCCACCCCACGCACCACGCCGCCGCCCACCTTCGCGCCTGAGCAGGACGGAGACCGCGAGACCGTGCCCGGCGTGGTGCTGGGCACGCCGCTCCCCGAAGGTGAGCCTACGCCGCTGGGGGCCGACATGCCGTTGCCCACCTCCGAGCTGCCGGTGCTCGACCCGTCCGCGCTCCAGTTCGATCCGGACGAGGAGCTCGCCGCCGCGCGCCGGGACGGGACCATGCCCCGCGTGGTGATCGCCGACCTCCCGCGGATCGAGGACACGCAGCCGCAGGTGATCGTCGGCAGCCTTCTCGAAGAGGCGCAGCCGGCGGACACGCGGCCGCCCGTCCGGAAGCGGACCGGCCTGCGCGTGCTGCTCGGCGCCTCGACCGTGCTCCTGCTCGCCGCCACCGCGGGCGCCTTCTGGGTGACGCAGCAGGGAGGCAGGGCGGGGGACACGCCGGGGGCCACGCAGCCGCCGCCGCAGCCGGTGACGCAGAGCCCGGCGCTGCCCTCGCCGCCGCCCGACGTGCGCGCGCCCTTCGCCACCCTGCCCGCCGTCCCCGAGTTGCCTGCGATGCCGGAGCCGGAGCCTGTGCCCGCGAACGCGATCGGAGACGAGGACGAGCTCCTCGGCGAGCTGCTCGCGGCGGCGGGGACGCCGGAGGGCGAGGAGGGAGAGGGCGCGGGCGTGTTGGCGCTGCTCGAGGTCTCGCCCGCCTCCGCGAGCCCGAAGCGGAAGGGACAGAAGAAGCTCACCGCGCGCGAGGTGCAGCGGGAGTGGTCCCAGCTCCAGGCGGTGATGGGGCGGGTGGAGCGCCGGTACGGCTGCGACCACGAGAAGCTGGAGGCGCTGTGCAGCAAGCGGGACTGGCTGCGGGCGGACCTGCGCAAGGTGAAGCGCGCGTCGCAGTCGGAGCTGGCCTCGATGCGGTCGCAGATGCGCGAGCTGCGGATGAAGGCGGCGCGCGTGGAGAAGGGCCGCTAGCGCCGTGACGAAGGTCCTCGAAGCCGAGCGCGTCACCGCGTCCTTCGGCGCGCGCAGCGTGGTGCGCGGCGTGGACCTCGTCGTGCGTCCGGGCGAGCTGTGGGCCGTGCTGGGCCCGAACGGCGCGGGCAAGAGCACCTTCCTCCGGGTCGCGCTCGGGCTGCATCCGAAGGACGGCGGCGCGCTGCGCCTGTTCGGGACGGCGGTGGAGACGTGGGGACGCAAGGCGCTCGCCCAGAAGGTGGCGTGGGTGCCGCAGCACTTCGAGCCGGTGTTCGGCTTCACCGGCCTCGAGCTGGTGGCGATGGGCCGCGCGCCGCACCTGGGCACCTTCGGGATGACCTCGGAGGGGGACGTGCAGGCCGCGCGCGAGGCGATGGAGGCGCTCGACGTGGCGCACCTCGCGCACAGGCCGGCCTCGCAGATGTCGGGCGGCGAGATGCGGCTGCTCGTCCTCGCGCGCGCGCTGGTGCAGCGGCCGGAGCTGCTCTTCCTCGACGAGCCCACCGCGTTCCTCGACCTGCGCCACCAGGTCGAGTCCCTCCGCCTCGTCCGCGCGCGCGTCCGTCAGGGCCTCGCCGCGGTGGCGGTCCTCCACGACGTGAACCTCGCCGCCGCCTTCGCCGACCGCGTGCTGCTCCTGCGCGACGGCGAGGTCCTCGCGCAGGGCACGCCGGACGAGACGCTGGACGCGAAGACGCTGGGAGAGCTGTACGGGATTCCCATGCAGGTCGCCCGCGCCGAGGACGGACAGGCCCTCTTCGCCCCCGCCACCGGCGCCGAGGTGGAGCCCGCACGATGAAGCGGGGGAGCAGGTGGCTTCTCGCCGCGCTCGCCTCTGCGGCTGTGCACGCGGGCGGGGTGGGCGCGCTGTGGGCGCTCCGTGCGGGGGCGCCGACCATCACTCCGCCCGCCATCGCGCCCGCCGCCGCCCCGGAGCCATTGCAGGTGGCGCTCTTCACCGTGACGAAGCCCGCGGCGGCCGCAGCGAGCCCGGCCGATAAGCCCGCCGCGCCGGCATTGGAGGTCCGCCCCGCCCGGGCGACTCGACGGAGCCCGCCCGCGCCCACTGCCGCGGCACCTGCGCCGTCCGAGCCGTCCGTGCCGGCACCCTCCGCGGCTCACCCGTCACCTACGATCGATTCGCCCGAGCCGCCCGCTCCCGAGGCGACGGTCGACGCTTCAGACGCTGAGGGCGCGGCGGCGGGCGGAGCACCGTCGGGCATGGAGGAGACCGGATCGGGGGAGGGCGGGGGCGGGGGCGCCTCGACAGGCGGCGGGACGATGACCGCCGGGAGCGGTGGCACGGGGAGCGCGACGGCGGCCGAAGATCTCCGCCCGCTCACCGAGGCGCTGCGCCGTTCCGCGGAGCGCTGCTACCCCGCGGCGGCGGCGCGGTATCGACTGACGGGGACGGCGTCGATCTCGTTCTGCGTGGAGCCGGGCGGGAGCTTCTCGGCACTCCGGCTGGAGCGCACGAGCGGCCACAGCCTTCTCGATCGCGCGGCGGTGTCCTGCGTGGTCCCCGGCGCGGTCCCCCTCCGCGTCTCGCCGGGCTGCTTCACCCTGCCGGTGGCGTTCGAACCGGGGCGCTGAGAACCGGAAGTATAGTGCACGTCCCCACCCGCTGCCTGGTCCGGCTCAGAGGGGGCAAGGAGCGCCGGAGCAGACGGATGGGGACGTGCGGTCCCTCGAACGTGTGCACCATTCGCGCGGAGGTCAGAGCGGTGGGCGGCCGTCCGGACAGCAGGCGGCCCGGGAAGGCAGGCCTCCTTGCTCGAGCTGCAAGCTTCGACGGAACGCTCCCTATCCCCGTCCGTCCGGCGCTGTTCCGCAGCGGATCGCCCGTCACTTTTCGCCGCGCTTGGCCTGTCTGCGGGCGGTCCCATCCGCTCGGGGTCGGATAGGGTCCCGCGCCCATGGACTGGCGCGGCGTCATCGAGCGGCTGATTGCCGCCCTCAACCGCATCCGCCTGCCGGGTCCCTCGGTGCTTCCGGTGGCGGGGGCGGTGGTGGGGCTGTACGCGGGGCTGGCGGCGGGGCTCTTCTCCAACCTCATCTCGCTGGTGAGCGGGATGGCCTTCGCGCCGGCGCGGCTGTTCACGACCTTCGCGCCGGGCTCGGGCGGGATTCGCACGGTGTGGGAGGCGTTCGCGTCCGCGCAGTGGCACTCGGAGCTGGCGGTGGTGGGGGTGCCGCTGGCGGCAGGCGCGCTGCTGCTCACCCGCTACATCGAGCCCGGCGGCGTGCGCGACGTGGTGCGCAGAAGGCTGCGGGTGCTGGCCTTGCTGGTGCTCGGCGCGCTGGGCCTCTACTACCCGATGGTCGCGCTCACCGCGCTCAACACGGTGCTCGGCCAGTCGCAGGATCTCGTCGAGGCGGTGCAGCAGCTCCCCTGGTGGCTCGCGCTGCTGGCGCCGGCGGTGGGCGGCGTGCTGGTGGGCTACATCCTCCGCAACCATCCGGAGACGCACGGCCACGGGGTCCCCGAGGTGGTGCTGGCGGTGCGGCGCGCGCAGGACGGGCTGCCGGCCGAGGGCGGCGTGCTCAAGCTCTTCGCCTCGGCGGTGACCATCGGCTCGGGCGGCTCGGCGGGGCGCGAGGGCCCCATCGTCTACGGCGGCGCGGCGTTCGGCTCGGCGGTGGGACGCACGCTCGGGTTCACGCGGAAGGAGCTGTCCATCCTGCTCGCCGCCGGCGCGGGCGCGGGCATCTCGGCCTCGTTCAACGCACCCGTCGCGGGCGCGGTGTTCGCGATGGAGATCATCCTCCGCGAGTTCGAGATGAAGGTCTTCTCGCCGATCATCCTCGCCTGCGTGACGGCGACGATCGTCGGGCGCGGCGTGCTCGGCGACGGGCCGATCCTCCGGCGGATCGACTACCAGATGGTGAGCGGCTGGGAGGTGCTGCTCTACGTGCTGCTCGGGCTGGTGGTGGGGCTCATCGCCTACGCCTTCATCCGGATGCTCCACCACTCCGAGGGCTTCTTCGCCGGCCGCTTCGCCAACCCGGTCTCGAAGTTCCTCGGCGGCCTCTCGCTCCCGCAGCGCGCGGGCCTGGGCGGGCTCATCGTCGGCGGGATGGTGCTGCTCAACCCGGTGGTCTGGGGCAGCGGGCACGAGTACGTGAACCTCGCGGCGGTGCGGCAGCTCCCCTTCTGGTTCCTCGTCGCCGCGTGCGCGCTGAAGCTGGTGGCCACGGCGATCACCATCGGGTCGGGGGGCTCGGGCGGGACGTTCTTCCCCTCGGCGGTGATCGGCGCGATGGCGGGCGGCGCGTTCGGCGAAGTCGCCCACGGGCTCTTTCCCACCGCGACCGCCCCCAGCGGCGCATACGCGATGGTGGGGATGGGGGGCGCTGTGGCCGCGCTCACCCGCGGTCCGCTGATGGGGATGATCATGCTCTACGAGCTGTCGGGGAACTACGCGATCATCCTCCCCCTGATGGTCACCTGCACCATCGCCTCCGCGCTCTGCCACACGCTCGCCGAGCGCCGCGCGCCGAAGATGCTCTCCGACGCGGAGCTGCTGGCGAAGACGCGGGTGGGGCGGCTGATGATCCCTTCCACGGGCGTGCCGCGGGATCTCGGGTTGCGGGCGCTGGTGGACAGGCTGCTCGAGTCGGAGGACGGGGTGGTGCCGGTGGTGGACGCGGTGGGAAAGCCGCTGGGCATCGTGCAGGTGGAGCACGTGCGCGACGTGTGGCGGGACCCCGGGGCCGCGCACGACGCGATGTTCGCGGTGGACGTGGTGCGCCGCGTCCCCGTCGCCACGCCCGACACCGATCTGCGCACCGCGCTCGGGTGGATGGACGAGGAGGAGGTCGACGCGCTGCCGGTGGTCGCGCCGTCTCCGTCCGGCTCTTCGTCGGGCACAGAGGCGCTCCACCTGCTCACCCGCGGCGCCATCCGCAGGCTGCTCCACACCGCGCACCAGAAGGCGCACGAGCGAGGCCAGCACCCCGTCGCCGCCGCCGAGCTGTGAGCGCGTCCTTCGAGCACGACGAGGCGCCGCCCCGCCCGCTGGAGCTTCTGCTCGTCCGGCTCACCAACATCCCGGTCGTGCTGCTCGGGCGGGTGCTCGACGTGCTCCTGCTGGCGTGGCGGCCGGGGCTGCTGCGCGTCTACTTCGGGCTCTGGCTTCGAGAGCTCAGCCGCACGCCCTACGTCTGGCCGAAGAGGACGTTCGAGAGCGCGCTCCGGGATGCTTCGCGCGGGCGCCGGCGCAGGGACCTGCTCTACGGCGAGCTCCCGGTCTTCTCCGCGCTCTGGCTGCTTCGTCGCGCCGGGTTGCGGCACGGCGGCGCGCTGTTGGACATCGGGGCGGGGAGGGGGAGGCCGCTGCTGGCGGCGGCGCTGCTGCGTGCGAGGGCGCGCGGGCTGGAGCTCATGGGCTCGCACGTGGAGGTCGCTGCGCCTCTGCTCGCGCGTGCGGGCGTGCAACTGGAGCAGGGGGACGCGCTGGAGGCGGAGTTGGGTGCGCCCACCCACGTGCTGCTCAACTGGTGCGCGTTCGGCGAGGCCACGCGGGCGAGGCTGATGGACAGGCTGGAGCGTCTGCGGCCGGGGACGGTGCTGATCGCGGTGACGGTGCCGCTCGACGAGAGGCGCTTTCCGCTCGTGCGCCGCCACCGCGCGCTCTTCACCTGGGGCACCGAGCGCGTCTACGTGCACACCACCAGCGCGGGATCGAACACGGTCTCCCGCTCCTCTCGCGGGTAGCCGCGCGGGTTGCCGACGATTCGGGTGTCGCCGAGGTGGACGTCCACGCGCTCGTGCGTGTGGCCGTGGATCCAGACCTTCGGCCGGCGCTCGCGGATCAGCTTCTCCTGATCGGAGACGAAGAAGGGGTTGAGCGGCGAGCCCTCGAACTTCGGGTGCACGCATTTCAGGGACGGCATGTGGTGGGTGATCACCACGTCGTCCGCGCGCAGCTCTTCATCGAGGAAGCGCAACAGCTCCGCATGCCGCTCGTACACCCACGGCTCGAAGCCCCGGATGGTCTCGAAGTCCATCAGCCACCGGCTGTACTCGCGCCAGGAGGGATCGTCCGAGCGCTCGAACCACAGCGTGTCCCCGAGCACGCGCTGGCCGTTCAGCTCGAGAACGCGCCCTGCCCGCAGGACGTCCAACGTGGGGAGCTGCGCCTCCAGCTCCGCGAGCACGCGGTCCGCCTCGGCCGGGGAGCTCCCGTAGTACTCGTGGTTGCCGGGCACGTAGAGCAGCCGTGGCGCGAGCTGCGCGAAGCGGGAGAGCAGCGCGTGTGCGGCGGTCTCGTCGCTCAGCGAGAGGATGTCCCCGGCGAGCACCAGCGCGTCGCACTCGGGCGGCTCGAGCGCGTCGAAGAAGGCGCGGCCGCCATCGCGGTGGAACTCGAGGTGAAGATCGCTCATCAGCCACAGGCGCGTCATGCCGTCAGTGTGGCGCATCCGGTGGATATGCGCAGTTGCGCGGTGGCACAGGCGGACGTTTGCTGCCGCGGATGCAGAGCGAAGAAGGACCATCGCAGGGCGCTGGACACACGCGGTTGCCGCAGGGCGCGGGCGGGGTGCTGGTGTTCTTCTCCTCGGCCGCGGTGCTGGTGCTGGAGATCCTCAGCCTGCGCCTGGTCGCGCCGTACGCGGGGCTCACGGTGCAGGTCAGCACCGCGGTGATCAGCTCGGCGCTGGTGGCCATCGCGCTCGGCGCGTGGGCGGGAGGGAGGCTGGCGGACGTGAGCAACCCGCGCGCGCTGCTCGGGCCGGCGCTGGCGGTGAGCGGGGTCACCACGCTGCTGGTGCTCCCCGCGGTGCGCTGGGCCGGCCACGTGCTGCAGGGACAGGGCGCCGCCGCGGTGGTCCTGCTGGCGATGCTGGCGGTGATCGTCCCCGCCGCGATGCTCTCCGCCGTCTCGCCCCTGGTGGTGAAGCTCCAGCTCTCCAACGTGATCCACACCGGGAAGATCGTCGGCCGCTACTCGGCGCTCGGGACCCTGGGCGCGATCGTCGCGAGCTTCCTTACCGGCTTCGTCCTCGTCGCGATCTTCGCCACCAGCACCCTGCTCACCGCGCTCGGGGTGATCCTCATCCTCTTTGGAGTCGCCACGCACCTGTGGGTGGGGCCGAGGCGCATCGGCGCGGGCGCGGTGGGCGGGGCCGCGGGCGGCGCGGCGGTGCTCGGGCTGGTCTTCTGGACGCCGCTGCCGCAGGCCTGCCACGAGGAGACGCTCTATAGCTGCGTCTCGGTGCAGGTGGACCCGGCGAGGCCCTCGGGCCGCTTCCTCATCGTCAACAACGGGATGCAGAGCTACGTGGACCTCGCCGATCCGACGCACCTCCGCTTCGAGTACACGAAGGTCTTCGGCGCGGTGCTGCAGGTGGCGCGGGACGGGTTGGACAGGCCGCTGCGCGCGCTGCACGTGGGCGGCGGCGGCTCGACTGTGCCGCGCTTCGTCCAGGCGATGGACCCCGGCTCCGAGAACACCGTCTACGAGATCGACAGCGGCCTCATCGAGTTGAGCGTGGAGCAGCTCGGGCTGCAGCTCGGAGGGGGACTGCGCGTGGAGGCGGCGGACGCGCGCATCGCGATGCGGGGGGATCCGGACGGGCAGTACGACGTGGTGGTGGGCGACGCGTTCGGGAGCGGCACGCCGCCGTGGCACCTGACCACGGTGGAGGCCGCGCGGGAGATCGAGCGGGTGCTCGCGCCGGGCGGGATCTACGCGGTGAACGTGGTGGACTTCGAGCCCTTCCGCTTCCTCGGCGCCGAGGCGAAGACGCTGCACGAGGTCTTCGCGCACGTGGTCCTCTTCACGCGGCCGGAGGTCATCGCCGGACGCGAGGGCGGCAACGCGGTGCTCCTCGCTTCGCGGGAGGAGGTCCCGGTGGAGGCGGTGCGGGAGCGCCTGCGCGCGCTGGAGGGGCGGATGATCCCGGCGCCGGCCCCAAGGCTCGAAGAGTTGATGGAGGGCGTGCCCCTGCTCACCGATGACTTCGCGCCGGTGGACCAGCTCGTGAACCTCCCGACGCAGCGGATCCTGGGGACGCGGCCGGGGCTCTAGTCCGCGCGCGCGCAGCCGCCGTCCGGCGACTCCCACAGCGCCACGTCGTCCACGTGCAGCACCGCGCCCGCCGGCGCCTCCGGCATCCCGATCCGCACCGTCACCTGATCGTCCAGCGCCACCGTGGCCTGCCTGACGTGCAGGCGCTGCCAGGTCCCGTCCATCGGCGCGGTGAAGCTCTCGTCCCTCGCCCCGCCGGCCCCGGTCGTCGAGCGGATGGTGAGCCTGGCGTTCGTTCCCGCTGCGGCCTGCACGAAGGCCTCGGCACAGAAGCGCCGCGCGCCCACTTCACTCGCCGGCGGCTGGGAGGGGAACAGGCCCATGAACACGCCGCCGTTCGCGCTGGAGAGCCGCGCGCTGTGAACGCCCTCGAAAGCGATCGTGTCGTCGGTGGTGAGCGTGGTGCCCGGGCTCGGGATCCAGCCCTCGGTGCCGCACTCGAAGGAGGCGTTGGGCAGGAGGTTGGGCGGGGCGCCCGCTCCCGGGGGACAGCCGGCGTCCTGCGTGCCTCCGTCGTCTTCGCCCGCGTCCATGCCGTGGCCCGCGTCCGAGTCTTCGCCGGCATCGGTGTCGGTGCCGCCGTCCGCGCCGGCGTCTTCGTCGAGCGAGCCGCCGTCGAGGCCGGCGTCCTCGTCTACGCCCGCGTCGGTGTGTCCGCCGTCTTCGCCCGCGGGTGGAGGGGTGGGCGGCGGTGACTCGGGGGTGCAGGCTGCTTGAACGCACAGCACCGTCGTCAGGCCCAGCACTGCCACCGCGAAGGCGAGAGGACGCACTACTCCTTCGCCTTCAGCTTGGACTCGTTGTCGCGGATGAAGCCGCGGATGTCCTCGGCCATGTCGAGCAGCCGCGCCCACTGCTCCTTGTAGAGCGTCACCGGGAAGCGCCCGAGCCCGTAGATGGACACGCCGCCCTTCTCGCTCACCTTCATCGACACGCCCTTCGACGTCCGGTTCTTGAGGTTCTCGTTCTCGGCGCGCAGGCGCTCGAGCTCCGCCTTCATCTCTTCTTCGTTCATCGCTGCTCCTGAGTTGATGTCCGCGGCGACGCTCTCACAGCGCCGAGGGAAGGGCGCCGCTCATCGCGGGTTCCGTCGCGTCGCGAACGGGCCCGGGCGGATCTGGGTGCACTCGGGATCGGCCTCTTCCTCGACCATCTCGCAGATGCGCTCGTCCGCCTTGCGCAGCCGCCGCACCAGCTCGCGAGAGAGGTTCTGCAGCACCATCACGTAGCCGGGAAGGTCGTCCAGGTAGAGCTGGTAGAGGCCCTTGTTGCTCAGCGCGTAGAGCTGCGCGTCCTTCTGCACCACCACGCTCGCCGAACGCGGCTGCGGATCGATGAGCGACATCTCGCCGAAGAACTCGCCCGGCCCGAGGCGCGCCAGCTTCACCTTCTGACCGGACGGCGTCTCGCGCCAGACCAGCGCCTCGCCGGTGCGCAGGATGTACATCGCGCGGCCGTTCTCGCCCTCGACGCAGACCTCCTTGCCCGCAGGCAGGTGCAGCTCCTCGAGCAGCGGCGCGAGCCTCCCGAGCGTTCCTTCCGAGAGGCCGCCGAAGATGGGGATGCTCGAGAGGAAGGCCTCGAGCGTCGTCGCGTTGAGCAGGGATGAGGCCGACATGCGGGTGGAGCAGAGCACGGCCGGGGCGGGGCGCCAATTCGGGGTCAGGGGTTCGTGCCGGTGACCTGGAGGCGTCCGTCGAGCGAGACCTCCACGTAGCCGATCCCTCCGCGGTCCCATTCGCGCCGCGCGTAGCGGACGTCGTAGAGCCGCACGAGGTGCCCGTCGTCCGACGAATCCACCAGCGCGGAGGGGTAGCGCATCCAGTTGCGGAAGCCGCGGATGCCTTCGGCCTCGAGCGCCGCCTTCACCACCGGATCCCACTCCGCCAGCCGCGGCATCGCGGAGAGCCAGGGGACGACGCCGGTGTCGCCGAAGAGCCAGCCGACGAGCACGAACTCGTAGCGATCGGGGAGGACGATGATCACGTCGCGCTTGAAGGGGTTGGCCGCGAGCGGGTTGGCCATCGTCTCTTCCACGGTGAGGCCCTGCGCCACCGCCCACTCGCGCGCCTGGCGCTCGGCGAGCCGGCCTGCGCTCCACATCCCGGCCACGTAGGCGGCGAGCGTGACCAGCGCCACGCGGGCCAACGTGGAGACCTCGGACCTCGGGCCGGTGCGGACCCGCTGGGCGACGATGAGCGCGACCGAGACGAACCACACCAGCGCGGCGCCCCAGGGAACGAGCCCGCTGAAGAGCACGAGGCCGGAGGCGGCGAGCGCGAGCAGCGACCAGCCGGCGATGCTGCCCTTCACCTGCGAGTGCGCGAGCACCACCGCGCAGCCGGCCAGAAGCCACATCCACGGGTCCATGATGAAGAGCGTGTCGCCGTAGAACCAGCGGCCGCTGAAGGGGTGGAGCACGCGGACGCCGTAGGTGTTGAGCCAGTCGAGGAAGGGATGGCTGAGCACGCCCACGTAGGAGAGCGCGACCAGCACGCCGAAGCGGATGGGGGGACGGTCGGGGTTGCGTTTGCGCAGCCACGCGTCGAACGCGTACATCAGCCCGGCCAGCAGCCACGGCATCACCGCCAGCGAGATGACCCCGTGGGTGAAGCCCCGGCGCAGAAGCAGCGAGGTGTCCGAGCCCGCGAACGTCATCACCGCGTCCACGTCGGGCAGGTTGACACCGGCGATGAGCGTGGCGGTCGCCATCGCGGACTTCTTCTTCAGGCCGGTCTCGGCGAGCGCGGCGCCGACCAGGGTGTGTGCGAGCGGATCCATGGACGGGCGCGAGACTACCGGGAGGTCGCGGGAGGCGAAGCGCTGAAGCGCCGGCCGATGCAAAGGGCCAGCTCCTCCGCCCACAGCGCGTGCGCCCTGGCCGAAGGGTGGAAGCCGTCCTCCGCCATGTAGTCGGGCGTGAAGGGCATGCGCAGCGGGACGTGCGCGAGGTCTTCGGACGCTTCGGCGTAACGCTCCAGCGCCCGGTCGAACCGCTGCGCGCCGAGGCCCAGGTACCAGCGCAGCGGCTGCGGCAGCGCGGGGAAGTGGTGCATGGGCGGGATGCCGGAGAGCACGATGAAGCGGGCGCCGGCGTTGTGACGCAGGCGCGTCACCAGGCGTTGGATGTCCGCGAGCCAGGGCCGCAGCGGGCGGGCGGAGGTCACGTCGTTCAGCCCCACCGAGACCACCGCCACGTCGCAGGAGGGCACGCCGTTCTTCTCCAGATGCCGCAGCGTGCCGGCAGTGGTGGCGCCGGTGCGGGCGACGAGCGTCCAGGTGACGGTGAACCGCTGCGCGAGGCGTTGGGTCAGTTGGCCGGAGACGGCTTCTGCCTGCGTGCGCGCGCCCACGCCTGCGGCCGCGGAGTCGCCGAGGAGGAGGAGCGAGAGCGGCGGGCCGCTGCCGAGGGTGCCTGCACGCGGACCTTCGGGCTCGGGGAGCTTCAGCGTGTCGCGGCGCACGCGGCGGCCCTGCAGCAGGAGCATCGGCGAGAGCGCGCCGGTGAGGAGGGCGTAACCCATGTGCACCACCATGCCCGAGGCCGCGCCGCTCTACGACGGCCGGATGGATGCCGGGCAGGCACGGTCACGGAGGCGGGAGGCGATAACGCCTGTTAACTTCCGCCGCCTGATGAGCGACGGCTTCAGGCGGTTTCGGGGAACGGATGTGTACCTGGTGGACGAGGGCCTGCGCGCGGCGGTCGATTGCGCGTTGGCGCTCGAGCGCCCGCTGCTGGTCAAGGGCGAGCCGGGGACGGGGAAGACGCTGCTCGCGGAGGCGGTGGCGAAGGACCTCGGGCTGCGGCTGCTCACCTGGCACGTGAAGAGCACCACCCGCGCGCAGGACGGGCTCTACGTCTACGACACCGTGCAGCGCCTGTACGACTCGCGCTTCGGCGACGGGGACGTGAAGGACATCCGCCGGTACATCAAGCTCGGGCCGCTCGGGGAGGCGTTCGCGTCGAAGGAGCGGGTGGTGCTGCTCATCGACGAGGTGGACAAGGCGGACATCGAGTTCCCGAACGACCTGCTCCACGAGCTGGACCGGATGCGCTTCCGCATCACCGAGACCGGGGACGAGGTCGCCGCCACGCAGCGCCCGGTGGTGATCATCACCTCCAACAACGAGAAGGAGCTGCCGGACGCGTTCCTGCGCCGCTGCGTCTTCCACTTCATCACCTTCCCCGACGAGGCCCTGATGCGGCGCATCGTCGAGGTGCACCACCCGGGCCTCGACGAGACGCTGGCGAAGCAGGCCATCGACGTCTTCTACGAGCTGCGCAACTTCCAGCGCCTGCGCAAGCGGCCCTCCACCAGCGAGCTCATCGACTGGATCGGCGTGCTCGAGGCGGCGGGCGTGAAGTCCCAGGACCTCGAGCGCGAGCTGCCGTTCCTCGGGACGCTGCTGAAGAAGGAGCAGGACCTCGTCGCCCTCGCGGACGCGGCGTCCCGGGGACGGCGGCCGCGGGCCTGAGCGTGATGTTCATCCCCTTTCTCTACGAGCTGCGGCGGCGCAAGGTCCCGGTGGGCACCCACGAGGCGGTGGCGCTGGCGCGCGCGTTGGCGAAGGGGCTGCACGACGCGTCGCTCGACGGCTTCTACCATGTGGCCCGCGCGCTCCTCGTGCACTCGGAGAACCAGCTCGATGCGTTCGACCAGGCGTTCTCCGTCCACTTCAAGGGCGCGGAGGACGCAGGGCTGAGGCTCCACGAGGACCTCCTCTCCTGGCTGCGGGACGCGGTTTCGCGGCGGCCGGAGCTGAGCGAGGAGGAGCGCGCGCTGCTCGAGTCGCTCGACCTGGAGGAGCTGGAGGAGCTCTTCCGCAAGCGCCTCGAGGAGCAGAATGAGCGCCACGACGGCGGCAACAAGTGGATCGGCACCGGCGGCAGCTCGCCCTTCGGTCACTCGGGCGTGGCGCGTGAGGGCATCCGCGTGGGCGGCGCGGGCGGCAACCGGAGCGCGCTGAGGGTGGCGGGCGAGCGGCGCTACCAGGGCTATCGCAGCGACCTCGTGCTCGACATCCGCCAGCTCCAGGTGGCGCTGCGCAAGCTCCGGGCGTTCGCGCGTGAGGGCGGCGAGGAGGAGCTGGACCTCGAGGAGACCATCGCCGAGACCGCGCGCAACGCGGGCGAGCTGGAGGTCGTGACCCGCCCGCCGCGAAGGCCGAACACGCGCGTGGTGCTGCTGATGGACGTGGGCGGCTCGATGGACCCGTACGCGCACCTGATGTCGCGGCTGTTCACGGCGGCCAGCAAGGCGACGCACTTCAAGGACCTGCGCACCTACTACTTCCACAACTGCGTCTACGGGCGCGTCTACCGCTCGGCGAACTTCACCGATCCGGTCAGCGTCCACGAGCTGCTCGCGGACGTGGGGCCGCACTACAAGCTGATCGTGGTGGGCGACGCGCTGATGGGGCCGTACGAGCTCTTCGAGCGGGGCGGCGCGCTGGGCTGGAGCGATCCGGACGCGCTCGAGGGCGTGGAGTGGCTGCGCAGGCTCGCCGCGCACTTCGACCGGAACGTCTGGCTCAACCCCGAGCCGCAGCACGGCTGGTACCACCCCACCATCCGCGCCATCGGCGGGCTCTTCCCCATGTTCCCCCTCACCGTGGAGGGGCTGGGCGAGGCGGTGGCGCACCTCGTCCGCGGCAAGCGGCGCGCGGCGTAGGCGGTTCGGGAGGCGCCGCTATCCCGGCGGCCAGTGCAGCTCGCGTCCGGCCAGCACGTGCAGGTGGATGTGGAACACCGTCTGCCCCGCGTTGCGGCCGCAGTTCATCACCGTCCGGTAGCCGCTCTCGCCGTAGCCGCGCTCCTTCGCGATCTTCGCCGCCACCCGGAAGAGCTGGCCCACGACCTCGCGGTCGTCCGGGCCGATGTCGTTGATGGTGGGGATGTGCTCGAGCGGGACGACCAGGGCGTGCAGCGGCGCCTGGGGGTTGATGTCCTCGAACGCGAGCGTTTGGTCGTCGCGGTGGATGACCGTCGCGGGGATGAGACCATCCTTGATCTTGCAGAACAGGCACTCGGACATGCGCCGCGTATAGCACGCGCAAAGAAGGCCACGATCATCAGCGCACTGCCCCGTGGGCCGCGGCTCTAGCGTCCGGATGCGCCCTTCTCGCGGGCCCGCTGAACCGCCCAGGCGATCCCCTGGGCGTTGAGGTCCCGGTCGAGCGCCAGCCACTCCCACGCGCCCGCATCGTCGCCGAGGCCGCGCTTCTCCAGCTCGGCGCGGAACCAGGCGTCGAGGCGGGTGCGGCACAGCGACACCAGCGCGTCGCCTTCGAGTCCGCTGGAGAGGCCGTCGTCGTAGAGGTGCGCGCTGACCTCGAGTCCAACGAGGAGCTGGGAGGCGATCTCGCCCACGTCGCTGAAGGGGCCGAAGTGGGTGGGGTAGACGAAGCGCGGGTTCAGCGCCGCGAGCTGCTTCACCACGGCGGAGGCTTCGTCCGGCAGGTAGTCGGTGGGGCTGGTGGTGGGGAAGCTGAAGCGGCCGCCGGCCTGCAGGCGCGGGTAGGTGAGGCCGAACGCGTCGCCGGTGAAGATGCCGTCCGAGCCCAGGTCGTGCACGCAGAGGTGGTGGTTGGCGTGGCCGCGGGTGTGGAGGAAGCGCAGCGTGCGCGCGCCGAGGGTGACCGTCTCGCCGTCCTCCATCGACCGGATGCGTCCGGCGGGGATGGGGAGGATGTCGCCGTAGAGCTTCCGGAAGCGCTCGGGGCCGCCGTAGACCTGCGTGGCGCTGGCCACCAGCCTCGTGGGATCCGCCAGGTGTCTCGCCGCCCGCGGGTGGCACAGCAGCGTGGCGTTGGGGCAGGCCTGCAAGAGCGCCGAGGAGCCCGCCGCGTGATCGAGGTGCGCGTGGGTGACGATCGCCCACTCCACCTGCTCGGGGCGCAGGCCGTGGTGGGCGAGCGCGTCCAGCATCTTCGGGACCGCGTGCGCGGTGTTGTTCTCCACGAAGGCCGCGCGGTCCCCGTCCACGATGAGGTACGTGGCCGCCAGCCCCTGCAGGCCGAGATACTCCGCGTCGATGGTGTGAACGCCGGTCATGCGGGGAATGTAACTGCAGAAGCGAGGCTCAGCCGTGGCGACGGGGCTGGTCCCGCTGGAAGTCCACCAGGCGGCGCAGGAAGCCCAGCTCCATCTTCAGGCCGCGCAGGGCGAGCCGGGCCTCGAGGATGAGGAGCACGCCGGCGACGAGGAGGAAGGTTGCGCCCAGCAGCGCGAAGCCCACCGGGACCCCGCCGAACTCGGCCCGGCGCACCGCCAGAAGGCCCAGCGCGACGCTGGTGGCCACGAAGGCGGCGGCGCCCAGGTAGAGCAGGATGAGGGCGCGCTGCAGGAGGGTGGCGCGGCCCATGAGCTGGCGCATCTGCTCCTCGATGGTGACGCGGCGCTCGGTCATCAGGGCCAACTCGATGGCGCCGCTGGAGAGCTGGTCGAACTTCTCGGAGAGCGCGCGCACCCGGTCGATCACCCGGCCGAGCCGGTTGGAGGTGGAGAGCACGAAGGCGCCGCAGGCCGAGAGCAGGAGCGCCGGTGCGAGCATGGCCGTCAGGACGGTGAGCGTCGCGTTGAGGTCCGGGCCCGGCAGGTCGAGCATGTTGTCGCTCTATCACGGGGTCGTGATAGGGAGTCCGCGGATGGGCGCGATCCGCATCTCCCGCCTCCTCGAGGACGCCGACTACGATCTGCAGCTCACGCTCGTCGCGGGACGCGAAGGGCTGGGCCGGCGGATTGATTCGTCGCGCATCCAGAAGCCCGGGCTCGCGCTGGCCGGCTTCACCGAGCACCTCCACCCGCACCGCGTCCAGGTCTTCGGCAACACCGAGATGAGCTTCCTCGCCACCCTGCCGGAGGCGCAGCAGCGCGAGGCCCTGAAGACGCTCTTCCAGGAGGACCTCGCCTGCGTGGTGGTGACCAAGGACCTCGAGTTGCCGCAGGCGCTGGTGGAGGCGTGCAACGAGGCGGGCCTGGCCCTGATGAAGACGCCGCTGCTCTCCTCCACCTTCATCCAGCAGGTGCAGGCGTTCCTCGAGGAGGCGCTCACCGAGACGGCCACGCTGCACGGCGTGCTGATGGACGTGTTCGGGGTGGGGATCCTGCTGCTGGGCAAGAGCGGCATCGGCAAGAGCGAGATCGCGCTCGACCTGGTGATGCGCGGGCACCGGCTGGTGGCGGACGACATCGTGGACCTCACCCGGCGCAAGCAGGGCGCGGTCTACGGAACCGGGAACCCGATCATCAAGCACCACATGGAGATCCGCGGGCTGGGGATCATCAACATCAAGGATCTCTTCGGCATCGCGGCGGTGCGGGACCGCAAGAAGATCGAGCTGGTGGTGGAGCTGGTGGAGTGGGATCCGTCTCGCGAGTACGACCGGCTCGGGGTGGACGAGGCGCGCTTCACGGTGGTGGACGTGGAGATCCCGCTGGCGGTGGTGCCGGTGCGGCCGGGGAGGAACCTGACCACCATCGTGGAGGTGGCGGCGCGCAACCACCTGCTCAAGCTGCAGGGGCATCATTCGGCGCGGGAGTTCGCCGACCGGCTCAACCGGGCCATCGCCGAGGGACGGATGCGGGCAACGGTGGGCGAGGAGGTGGAATGAGCAGCGCGGACAACCGGCAGATCGTGATCATCACCGGGATGAGCGGGTCGGGAAAATCGACCGCCATCCGGGCGCTGGAGGACTCCGGGTTCTTCTGCGTGGACAACCTCCCGGTGGTGCTGCTCCCCAAGCTCGCCGAGATGGCGGAGCTCGGCAGCTCGCTGCCCCGGCTCGCGCTGGTGATCGACGCGCGGGAGCGGATGTTCCTCAAGGAGGCGCCCCGCTTCATCGACGACGTGCGAAGGCGCGGGCACCAGGTGGACGTCCTCTTCCTCGACTCGTCGGATGAGTCCCTGCACCGGCGCTTCAGCGAGACGCGCAGGCGGCATCCGCTCGCGCCCACCGGGAGCGTGGAGGAGGGCATCCTGCGCGAGCGCGAGGCCCTGCGGGATCTGCGCGAGATGGCGGACCAGGTGATCGACACCTCGCCGCTGAACGTCCACGACCTCAAGCGGATGGTGCAGTCGCGCTTCTCGCCCGAGCCCACCAACGCGCCGTCGATCAGCGTGATGTCCTTCGGCTACCGCTACGGCGTGCCCCCGCAGGCGGACCTCGTGTTCGACGTGCGCTTCCTGCCCAACCCCTACTTCATCCCCGAGCTGAAGGCGTTCACCGGGCGGGATCCGAAGGTCGCGTCGTACGTGCTCGACCGGCCGGAGACGCAGGAGTTCCTCCAGCGCATCGAGGAGCTGTGCCGCTTCCTCTTCCCGAAGTACCAGAAGGAGGGGAAGGCGTACCTGACCGTGGCCCTGGGCTGCACCGGCGGCAAGCACCGCTCGGTGGCGATGGCGCACGAACTGGTGAAGCGGCTCTCCGACACCGGGACGCCGATCCACCTCTGGGATCGCGACTCGGAGAAGGAGTAGCGGGCAGCCGAGCGGCGCGACCGGGACGGGACGAAAGCGGGCACACCCGCGGGGCGATACGTACCTTGAGCACTGGGGGCAGCCGAGCGCCGAAGGCCACAGATGTTGCGCGGTCTGCGCCTCAGGGGTACTGAGCGCATGTGGGGGGCAGGAGAGGAGGTCGCCAT
>CAZCWA010000005.1:0-26546 GCA_964502265.1 uncultured Myxococcaceae bacterium
TCGCGCACGGCCACTACAGCCCCGGGGGCGGGTTCCAGGCGGGCGCCGCCCTCGCCGGCAGCTTCCTCGTGCCCCGGCTGGTGGAGGGCTATCCCGGAGGCGTGCACGGCTTCACCACCCGGCGGGCCACCGTGGTCGCGGTGTGCGGCATCCTTCTCTACTTCGGGGTGGGGATCGCCTCGATGATCGCGCCCGGCGCCGAGTTCCTCGACTACGCCGGCCTCGCCGCGCTGCCGGGCTGGCCTCTGGCGGAGGGCGCCACCACCCGCGCGGTGGGCTCGCTGGTCATCGAGGTCGGGATCGCGCTCACGGTGACCGGCGTGCTGGTGACGCTGTTCGACGATCTGGTGGTGCGCGTGCGCGATCGCGCGGCGGACGGCGGGACGGGCCCCGCCCCCGAAGAGGAGCCCCGGTCATGAGCAGCGGACTCCTCGACTGGTACAACTACTGGGGCATCGCGCTGCTGGTGCTGGTCGGCATCTACGGCATGACGGCGAAGGGCAACCTGCTCAAGAAGCTGATGGGGATGAACATCCTGCAGGTGGGGGTGATCCTCTTCTTCCTCAGCTACTCGCCCAAGCTGGGGGCGACGATCCCGGTGCTGGATCCCGAGCGCGGGGCGGTGCCGCTTCCGCAGGACTACGCGAACCCGCTGCCCCAGGCGCTGATGCTCACCGCGATCGTGGTCAGCGTGGCGACGACCGGCGTGGCGCTCGCGCTGCTGGTGCGGATCCACCGGAAGTACGGGACGCTGGAAGAGGACGAGCTGCTGGAGAGGATGCGTTAGATGGGCTCGCACCTTCCGGTCCTCCCCATCCTCGTGCTGCTGCCGGGGGCGATGCTGCAGATCGCGGTGGCGCGGCTGTGGCCGAGGCTCGTCCACCCGCTGGCCCTCGCCACCTCGGGCCTCACCTTCGTGGTCTCCCTGATGCTCGCCGCGAAGGTGGTGCGGGAGGGCGTGCAGTCCTACGCGCTCGGGGGCTGGGCGCCGCCCTGGGGGATCGAGCTGCGGGTGGACCACCTCTCCGCGCTGATGGTGGTGCTGGTGTCGGCGCTGTCGCTGCTGGTGCTGGTGTTCGCGGGGCGCGGGCTCGCCGCCCACCTGCACAGCCGCCGCGCGTACTTCTACGCGCTCTACCTCCTGCTCACGCTGGGCATGTGCGGGATGGTCCTCACCGGGGACCTGTTCAACCTCTATGTCTTCCTCGAGGTGGTGGCGCTCACCTCCTACGCGCTCATCGCGGTGGGGGACGACGCCTCGCCGGTGGCCGCGTTCCGGTACCTGATCATCGGGACGCTGGGCGCGATGTTCTACCTGCTGGGGGTCGCCTACCTGTACGGGATCACCGGCTCGCTCAACTACGTGGACGTGGCGCAGAGGCTGGCGGAGCTGGGTGCCGCGGAGAGCGCGGGTCCGGCGACGGTGGCGCTGGCGTTGATGCTGGCGGGCTTCGGGATCAAGGCGGCGCTCTTCCCGCTCCACGCGTGGCTCCCGGACGCCTACTCGTACGCGCCCAACGTGACCTCGGCCTTCCTCGGCGCGGTGGGCACCAAGATCGGCGCCTACGCGATCTTCCGCGTGCTCTACACGGTGTACGGGGTGGAGCAGAACCGCCCCGCATGGCCGGTGCTGGAGATCCTCGGCGCGCTCGCGGCGGTGGCGATCATCGTGGGCTCGGTGCTGGCGATCGCGCAGACGGATCTGAAGCGGATGCTCGCGTACTCGAGCGTGTCGCAGATCGGTTACGTGCTGCTCGGCTTCTCGCTGCCGAACGCGTTGGGGCTGACCGGCGGCATCCTCCACATCCTCAACCACGCGCTGATGAAGTGCTGCCTCTTCCTGGTCGCGGGGGCCATCGTCGCGAGGCTGGGGCACCGCGACATCCGGCGCTTCGGCGGGCTCGGTCGCGAGATGCCGACGACCATGACCGCGTTCACGGTGGCGGCGATCTCGATGATCGGCCTGCCGCCCACCGCGGGCTTCTTCTCCAAGTGGTACCTGATTCTGGGCGCGGTGGAGGCGGGACGCTGGCCCTACGTGGTGGTGATCCTCCTCTCCTCGCTGCTCACCGCGATCTACTTCTTCCGGATCCTCGAGCACGCGTGGCTGAGGGCGCTGGCGGATCCGGACGCACGCATCGAGCCCGCGACGGCCGGCGGGATCGCCTTCAGCGAGCGCAGCCACTACCTCCCAATGGGGATGCGGATGCCGCTGGTGGTGACCGGGGTGGGGATCGTGGTCCTGGGGCTGGGATCGTGGTCGCTGGTGGAGCACGTGATCCGGCCGGCGCTGCCGTCTGCGCTGGGGGCGGGGTAGGGCATGGACTGGACGGCGTTCTGGGATCTGCGCCCGCTGTGGATCGTCCTGCTCACGCCGCTGGCGGCGGTGGCGATCCTCCTGTCCGACAAGCGGCCCAACCTGCGCGAGCTGTGGACCTTCGCCGCGGCGCTGGTGCAACTCGGCCTCGTCCTCTCCATGCTGCCCGAGGTCCTCGGCGGCCGCGTCTTCGCCGTGAAGGTGCTGAGCCTCGCCTCCGGGTTCGATCTGGAGCTCCGGACGGACGCGCTCGGGATGCTGTTCGCGCTGGTGGCGGCGATCCTCTGGGTGGTCACCAGCCTCTACAGCGTGGGCTACATGCGGACCCTGGAGGAGAAGCACCAGACGGGCTTCTACGCCTCCTTCGCGCTGTGCATCTGCGCGGCGATGGGCCTCGCCTTCAGCGGCAACCCGCTCACCTTCTTCCTCTTCTACGAGATCCTCACCCTCGCCACTTACCCGCTGGTCGTCCACAAGCGCTCCGAGGAGGCGATCCGCATCGGGCGCAAGTACCTCGCCTACACGCTGAGCGCGGGGCTGGCGCTGCTGCTCGCCACCGGGTGGAGCCACCTGCTGGTGCCCGCTGCCTCGTTCGAGCCGGGCGGCTTCCTCACCCTGGAGTCGGGGACGCGGGCGTCCCTGGTGGGGTTGTTCGTGCTCTTCATCGGCGGGGTGGGGGTGAAGGCGGGGATCATGCCGCTGCATGGCTGGCTGCCCGCGGCGATGATCGCGCCCACGCCGGTCTCGGCGCTGCTGCACGCGGTGGCGGTGGTGAAGGCGGGCGTGTTCGGCGTCATCCGCGTGTGCGGCTACGTCTTCGGCGTGGACACGCTGCAGGCGCTGGGGGTGGCGCTGCCCCTGGTGGCCGTCGCGGCGTTCACCATCCTCGCGGCCTCGGTGATCGCGCTGACGCAGGACAACCTCAAGCGGCGGCTGGCGTATTCGACCGTGGGCCAGCTCTCCTACATCGTGCTCGGCGTGGCGCTGCTGACCGAGGCGGGGGTGACCGGATCGGTCATGCACATCGTCAACCACGCGTTCATGAAGATCACCCTGTTCTTCTGCGCCGGCGCCATCTACGCGCACCTGCACCTCGAGAAGATCAGCGAGATGAAGGGCCTCGGGCGCGCCATGCCGTGGACGATGGCGGCCTTCGCGGTGGGCAGCATCGGCATCGCCGGCATCCCGCCGCTGCCGGGGTTCGTCTCCAAGTGGTGGCTGGGCGCGGGCACGCTGCAGGCGGACGAGGTGATGGTCCTCTTCGTGCTGGTGGGCTCGTCGCTGCTGTCGGTCGTCTACTTCTTCCCCATCGTGTTCGCGGCGTTCTTCGAGAAGAACCCGGCCTTCGACAGGCGCAACGAGGCGCCGTTCGCGCTGCTCGCGCCGCCCCTGTTCACCGCCGCTGCGTCGATCGTGCTCGGGCTCTTCCCGGACGTGGGCGGCTCGTTCTGGAGCCTGGCGCAGGAGGTCACGCGCGCGCTGGTTCCCTCGGGCGGGAGGGCAGGCTGATGGCTGCTGGCAGGAAGAGGGCGCTGCTCGCGGGCGGGATCGCGCTGATCGTGATCTCGGTGGCGCTCGAAGGGCTCGTCCCCGATCCGCACTTCAGCGACCCCACCTGGACCATCCACCCGTACCACCAGGTCCCGGGCTGGAACGCGGTGATCGGCCTGCTGGGGACCGCGGTGCTCGTCTGGGTGAGCAAGGGGCTGGGCAAGGCGTGGCTGCAGAAGCGGGAGGGCTTCTACGATGAGTGAGCTCTGGGCCGTTCCGCCGGGGCTCCTGCTGATCGCGGCCGCGGTCCCGCTGGCGTTCCTGCGCGGGCTTCCGAGGAAGCTCGTCCAGGTCGCGGCCCCGGTGCTCGCGCTGTGGCAGGTGCTGGCGCTGAGAACCGCGGAGCAGGCGGGGCACACCCTCCCGCACGTCGGCTTCTCGTGGATGGGGATGCAGCTCCACCTCCTCCACGTGGACGAGGTGCGCTCGCTGTTCGCGATCATCTTCGCGCTCATCGGCGTCATCGCCGCGATCTACGCGCTGCACGTCGAGGACGGCGTCCAGCACGCCCCGGCGGCGGCGTACGCGGGCGGTGCGCTGGGCGTGGTCTACGCGGGGGACCTCGTCACCTTCGTCCTCTTCTGGGAGCTGATGGCGCTCGGCTCGGTGATGCTGGTGCTCGCCCGGCGCACGAAGAAGTCGCTGAGGGCAGGCATCCGCTACATCGCGGTGCACGCGCTGGGCGGGACGCTGCTGCTGATGGGGATCGTCGCGTGGGCGCAGGCGGGCAACGACCTCGCGGTGACGCAGCTCTCGCAGGCGGGTGAGCTGACGGGGCTGTCCCTTCTGGGCGCGTGGCTCATCCTGCTCGGCGTGGTGATCAACGCGGCGGTGCCGCCGCTGCACGCGTGGCTGCCGGACGCGTATCCCGAGGCGACGACCACCGGCTCGGTGTTCCTCTCCGCGTACACCACCAAGACGGCCGTCTTCGCGCTGCTGGTGCTCTTCGCGGGGTGGGAGGTGCTGCTGTGGGCCGGGGTGGTGATGACGCTCTACGGCGTCGTCTACGCGATGCTGGAGAACGACCTGCGGCGGCTGCTCGGGTACCACATCATCAGCCAGGTCGGTTACATGGTCGCGGCCGCGGGCATGGGCACGCCGATGGCGCTCGACGGCGCGGGCGCGCACGCGTTCTCGCACATCCTCTACAAGGCGCTGCTCTTCATGGGGGCGGGCGCGGTGATCATGGCCACCGGGAGGGAGAAGCTCTCCGAGCTGGGCGGGCTGTCGAAGCGCCTGCGCTGGGTGATGGTCCTCTACGCGGTGGGCGCCATGTCCATCGGCGGGTTCCCGCTCTTCAACGGGTTCGTCTCCAAGTCGATCATCGTCACCGCCGCGTCGCAGGGCGGTTGGCCGATGGCGGAGCTGCTGCTGGTGCTGGCCTCGGTGGGCACCTTCCTCAGCACCGGCCTGAAGATCATCTGGTTCGCCTTCATCCGGCCGGTGGAGAAGCCGTACGCGTCACTGCAGAAGCTGCCGCCGAACGTGTACGTGGCCATGGGCATCGCCGCGTTCTTCTGCACCTTCTACGGACTGTGGCCGAAGGCGCTCTACGTGCTGCTGCCGTTCCGCACCGAGTACCACCCGTTCACGCTCCACCACGTGGTGCAGTCGGTGCAGATCCTCACCGCGACCGCGCTCGGCTTCTGGTTCTTCCTGCCGAAGCTGAAGAGCGCGCCGTCCGTCTCGGTGGACACCGACTGGTGGTACCGAAGGCCGCTGCCCGCCGTGATGCTCGCGCTGTCGCGGGGGCTGGACGGCATCCAGACGGCGGTGGGGCGCGGGGCGGGCAGGCTGGTGAAGTCCTCGCAGCGGTTCTTCGCCGATCCCCTGGCGTTCGCGGACAGGATGCTCGGGCGCGGCATTCTCGCGCCGTCGAAGGGGAAGGGGACGGACCGCAAGCCCACCTGGGAGGACCGGCACCGGCTGCCGCTGGGCCAGGCGCTGCTGCTCGTGCTCTCGGTGTTCGCGGTGATGGCGGTGGCGAACCTCCTGGCGCGCCACCTGTCCTGATTCGCCGCTGCGTCGCGCGGAGGCTATCCGTCCTTCAGCGCGCCGGCGGTGATCCACGTCTCCAGCGCGTCGAGGTCCTCCTGCGGCAGCTCTCGCGTCCCGCCGAGCGGATCGATCGGCATCCGGCTGCCGGAGATGCTCCCGTCGCCTGCGACCTTGAGCCAGAGGTAGCTCTTCTCCGGCTGGCCGGGCTGCACGAGCTTCATCGCAGGCCGCTGCTGGGAGGACTCCATCAGGCGATCCCACGCGTCCTCTCCACCGAGGTCGAGCCCCGCCTGCGGCGCGGCCCCTCCGTGACACCCGCCGCAGTTCGCCTGCAGCATGGGGAGGATGCGGCCTGGGAAGGTGACGCCGTTGCCCACGAGGTTCAGCGCCTGCGGGTCCGCGGTGTACGAGCAGTTGCCGTAGTCGATGGGCCCGAGCGGATCGCGCTTCGAGGGATCCGGGTGCAGCCGCTCGATGAAGCACATCAGTGCCACCATGTCCGGCACCGAAGGCGGCTGGTTGGCCAGGGGCATCCGCGAGCCGGGCACGCGCTCGCCCTCCATCTGGCCGCGCAGACGCGCCACGAGGTAGCTCTGCTCGGGGTGTCCGGGCTTGATCAGCGGCACCTGCATCCCGGTCCGCGCGCCGAAGACGCCGTTGCGGTTGAGGTCTCCCTGGACGATCCCGCTGGCGAGCAGGGAGGTCACCGCGTCCAACTGACCGTCGCGCACCTCGCCCACCAGGTGACGCCCGTCGCCGATGATCCACCACCGGGTCTGGAAGCTGATGAAGGGAAGGTCCTCCACGTTGCCCTGCGCGTTGACGAAGGTCCGGACGAAGAGCGCGGTCTTCCAGCCCTCGCGCAGCTCCCTGGGCAAAGGCGAGTGCAGCACCACGTGCAGGCCCGCGCTGTCCGGATCCGGGCGCGAACCCCGCGCGGCGTGATCCACCCACTCGCCCTTCACCAGCTCCACCCAGCCGACCTCGATGTCCTTGAACGACGCGTCGGTGAAGCGGAAGCGATCCCCCAGTTGCTCGCAGCGATCGAAGACGGTGGACCAGCCGCCGGGCTGCACGTTGCAGGGCGCGTCCACCACCTGGGCGAACGTCGCCGCGGTGTGCATGTCCGGGTACTCCTTCTGGTTGTGGCAGACGCCGTTGGCGCCGCCGCAGGAGCGCAGGACGAGCTTGCGGTGCAGGTCGAGCCCCGTCCGGTAGCGGGACTGCGCCTCCAGCACCAGCGGGTCGTTCCCCGTGTACGGCGTGGCGCTGCCACCTTCGGGGATCAGGGGACGTTCCGGCTCGAAGTCGATCCGGCCGGGCGGCTTCTCACTCGGCCCCAGTCCCTCGCCGCAGCCGGTCAGCGCGGGGAGGACGAGGAGGGTGGTGAGCAGCAGCGTGCGCGGGAGGGGCCTCATGCGAAGAAGTCTCCGAACGGGGGATCGGCGGGGAAGACGCCGTCGTGCTCGGCGCCGAGCAGGTCCATCAGCGTCTTGAGCACCGCGCGGTAGGAGAACACCTGTCCCTCCGCCCGGAGGTCGCTGCGGCGCGTGCTGCCGATCGTCCGTCCGCCCTTGCCGGCCTGGGTGATCACCCCGCCCATGAACGGCATCGACATCCAGCGGGTGGCGTTGTCGCTGCCGTGGTCGCTCCCGCCCGCCGAGTTGAAGCGCTGGCCGCCGGTGGAGCGTCCGAACTCGCTGCCGAGCACCACCAGCGTCTTGTCCCAGTAGGAGCCGCCCTCGGGGTGCCGCATCCGCTTCAGCGCCGCGTGCAGCCCGCTGATCAGCCGGTTGAGGTTGTCCATCGCGCCGGGCAGCGCGCCCTGCTCGCCCGAGTGCAGGTCGTAGCCGCCTTCGTTGAAGAACACGGCCGGGCAGCCGAAGTGGAAGAGCCTCAGCGCCAGCGCCGCGCGCCTGCCGGTCGTCGAATCGCCGAAGAGATCGAGGAGCTGCGCGTTGCTGATCCCGTCGACCTCCTGCGTCGATCGGCGCCGGACCTGGAGGACCTCGGAGCGGAAGATCTCGCCGTAGGCGCGCGCGTCCTCGCGGCTCTGCTGATACGCCTCGATGGGCGCACGCAGCTCCGGATGCAGGCGCGCGCGAAGCTTCTCGTCCCGGCTGCGCGCGAGCTGCGAGGCCCACGGTGGCAGCGAGCTCTCCGCGTCGAAGCCGAAGGTGCCGAAGGAGTCGCCCTCGATCACCGGTGGACGGTAGGCAGCGAAGACGCCCGAGCCGGTCGCCATCGACGCATCGCCCAGCGAGAACGCGGGCAGGCGCAGCGCGCCTTCCGCGACCATGCGGTTGCGCAGGCCCCAGTTGAGGTAGCTGAGGAACGCGGTGCTGCCGCCCACGTAGCCGGTGAGGTAGCGCTCGAGCCCGGTGCCGTGGTTCCCGTCCGCCCGGTTGGAGAAGGGCTCGTGATCGACGCAGGGGAGCACGCAGATCTCGTTGGAGATCTCCGTCACCGCCTTCATCCCCAGGCCCGCGCGGACCCGCCCCGCGTCGCCGTCCAGCCAGGAGGCGCGCTCGAGCAGCTCGCTGGCGCCCCACTCGGTGCCCTGCGCGCGCCGCTTCGAGAGCCCGAACGGGTTGAACTGCGCGTCCACGTCCCCATTGAAGGCGGCGCTGAAGCGGAAGCCACCCGACAGCCGGATGTAGATGAGGTGCCGCACTGCGCCGCGCCCGGCCGTCTGTGCGTACGCCGCCTTCGGGATCCAGACGTGCGGGAACGCCAGCGCGCTTGCGGCGATCCCGGCCGACTGCAGGATCCGCCGGCGCGACAGCATCCCGGGGGCGCTCCTGTTCTCGTGATCGTTCTCGGAGGTCATGGGAGGGCGCTCAGTGGAAGAGGAGTTCGGCGCTGGAGAGCAGCGCGAAGCACAGGGGCCGCGCGAACTCTTCGGCGGCGCAGCGGGTGAGCGCGCAGGTCTCGCCCGCTGCGGCGGCCTGGTTGAGTTCGGACTCGTCCGGGACGTGGCCCACGAGCTGCCGGTACTGGAACGCGGCGATGTCCCGTGCGACCTGCGGATCCACCGCGCGGCGCGGATCCATCCCCTGTGGCAGCAGCGCGGCGGCGGGCGCGGCGTTCCCGGACTCGCGCGGGTCGAGCGCCGGGTTGCACAGCGACTCGACGAAGCCGAGCTGGGTGGCGGTGGTGAGGATGCTGGTGACGTGGAAGCGCCCGCCCACCACGTTCTCCGGACACCCGCCCAGGGTCCGCGCCACGTCCGCGTAGCGCATGTCCACGCGGCCCTCCTCGGTGAGCGGCCAGCGCGAGTGCAGCAGGGTGCGGTACGCCGAGAGCGAGCCCGAGCGCAGCGCCGCCGCCGGCTGGCTCAGCCGGTGATCGCAGCCCCCCGGAGAGATGCCCGCGCGCCGTGAGACCGAGTCGATCCACACCTCCGCGTCCACCTGCTTCAACGGTCCCCACGTCCAGCGGTACGCGGCGCTGCCCTCGCCGGCGTGGGACTGGAGGTAGGCCGCGGACGTGGCGATGGCGAAGTGCACCGCGCGGATGTCGCCCTGGTGCTCGAGCAGGTAGCGCACCAATTCCACGCGCACCTCCGGCACCACCGACGAGAGGTCGTAGCCGAGGTACTGGCGCAGCACCCGGTCCACCGCGTGCTCCCAGAACGCGAGGTCCCGCGCGAGGATGCGGCCGGGCACCTGCGCGCGCTGCCACTCCTCCGGCTTCATCAGCCCGCTCCACATCACCAGGCCCCGCGCGCGCGGATCGTGGAACGCTCGGAAGTCCGGCTGGAAGATCAGCTCCTCGTAGCCCCAGAGCACGCTGGTGCACTCGCCCTTGCGGTCCTTGTCGACCTCGCCGTCTTCGGTGAGGCACGGGTAGCGCAGGTATGCGTCCGGCAGCCGGAGCCCGAGCTGCGGGTGGTCGTAGTAGCCGTGGTGCCAGACGTTGTAGAGCCGCGCCATGTCCGCGCGCTCGTTCTCGAAGGGCGGACGCCCGAGGAAGTGGCGGAAGAGCGCCTCCACCGTGTCCCGCGCGTCCGCGTGGCGGCGGGTGAGCACCGGGTGCGCGCTGGTCACCGCGGCGAAGAGATCCCAGGGCACATGGCCGCGGTAGAGCTTGGCGGTGAGCCCGTCCATGTCCCAGATCGCCTGCAGGCTCACCAGCTCGTTGGCGTAGAGCAGCTCGTCCGCCATGCGCCGCTGCTGCACGAAGACGAAGCGCTCGTCCGCGATCATCCGGCGCACCGTCGCGCCCCAGCCGCCGGTGCAGGTGGCCGCCATCTCGTCGGCGGAAGGCACCGCGCCGAGCAGATCGATGAAGAGCCGGCGGCAGGCCTCCGCGTGCTCCACCGGGCGGTGCGCAAGCCCCACGCCCCACAGGCTCTGACACAGGCCGCGGTTCACCGGGTTCTGCAGGCCCGCCTGCGCGCAGAAGCGCTCGCAGTCACCGTCACAGTCCGGCGGCCGCGAGTCGTCCGGCGGCGGGATCTCGCGCGGCGCGGGCAGCGTGTCGTCCCCGCCGGGGAAGTTCCCATCGTTGAGCGGGCCGTCGTTGCCGACGAGCGCACCCGGCCCCAGCGCGGGGCTCGCCGGATCGTACTCCTTCACCTTCGCGCAGCCGGTGACACAGATCGCGCCTGCGAGCGCGAGCACGAGGAAGGTCGAACGCTTTGCGGTCATAGGCCCAGCTCCACCCCGAGCTGCAGGCCCACCCGCACCGAATGGGTGCGCCAGGACTTGCGGAAGCGCAGGTCGTCGATCGTCTGACTCGTGGCGAAGAGGAAGAGCTGCTCGTACTGGCCGGTGAGATCGGCGCGGAGCCAGAGCTTCTCGGTCATGCGGCGCCTCGTGCCCACCGTCCCGCCGGCAAGCCAGCCCACCCGGGGCACCGCCCAGACGCCCACGTCGTCGCGGCGCAGCCGGTCGATCTCCGCCCGCAGATCGCCGCCCGGGAACAGGATCGGCACGCCCACGCGGAAGCCGAAGATCGCGTCGAACTTCTCCGCCACCGAAGGGATCGCGTACTCGCCCAGGAAGAGCGCCTCGCCGAGGAAGCCGAAGTGGAAGTCGCTCTCCTCCAGCGCGCGGTAGTTGCCGTACACGCGCAGGGCGGGACCTGCCCGGACGCGCTCGCGCTCGCCGGCCTGGAAGAGCAGCGAGAGCGCCGCGGAGAACCCCGCCGATCCGTAGTCGAAGGACTGATCGAACACTGCGTTGTCGATCGACTGGCGGCCCGACATCTGCGACCGCTCGAGCCACGGCTCCAGCGCGAACCCGATCCGCTCCTGGGCGGCGGCGGGTCCTGCGGCGAAGGTCAATAGGAGGAAGGGGAGGGTACAGCGTACGGCAACGCGCATAGACGGCCGATGATGCCCGGGCAAGGTGCCCTGCCGGAAGGTGGGCGTGTGTCGCACGCCGTTCGAAAGACGCAGCCGTGACGGACGAATGCGGTGCGGCGGTCGTCCTACACGCGCTGCCCGCGACGCGAAGGCCTGGCACCCGGCCGCGGCCGCTGGAGCAGCTCGCGCAGCACCAGCGCCTCGGAGACCGCAGCCGGCGTCACCTCGAGCACGCCCCGCCGCAACCCCCCCGTGGACGGGGAGGCCACCGGGCGATCGAACGCACCCGGCGCCCGCTCGAAGGTGCCCACCGCAGGGATCGCCGCACGCGCACGCTGGAGGATCTGCACCTCCTGCTCGGGCTGCTCCACCCACGCGAGCACTGCGCCCGAGATGATCGCGCGCACGTCACGAACCGAAGGCACCTGTCCGGCGAGCAGCGCGGTCTTCGAACGCTGGGCCTGCGCGTGGAGGCTGGGGCCGTAGTCGAGCCCGGGCACGTCCCGGAGCCCGTGTCCGTCGAGCGACTGCAAGGGGCCGCGGTAGAGCTGCTCCACCAGCTCCTTCGTGATCGGGCGAACCGCTGCCCAGGGGACGTACGCGTAGCCGGCGCGCGTGTAGAAGAGCAGCGGCGTCTGGCTGTTGCCCTCGGTGTCGTCCTCCGCCAGCCCGTTCTTCTTGTGCCAGGCGGAGAGCAGCGCCTTCGCCTCGCGCGCGAAGCCGGCGTGCTCGAGCACCCACGCGACCACGTGCACGCGCAGGTGCCTCGGCGGATGGACGCCGTAGCGGCCGCTGGTCTCCGGCGGAACCACCAGCACCTCCCGTGGATCCTCCTTCGCGGAGAAGAGCTCCAGCAGGGTGAGCCCGTAGGCGGGACCGCACATCATGGTCCCGAAGACGTCGCAGAAGAGCTCCTCGAACCAGGCGCCGTGAACGCGCCACAGCTCGCTCTGCGGGAGCTGCCCGCTTCCATCGAGCGCGAGCGGGATCGATCCCTCTTCCTCCGACGGTAGCCCCAGCTCATCCGCCAGCTCGTCGCGCAGCCCCTCCACCGACACGAGGAACGAGTGCCCGATCTCGTGCGTCACCGCCGGCCACCATGCGATGCGGTGGAAGAACTCGGGCGGCAGGAAGATGGGCGCGATCGACGTGGACGCAAACCCGGTCCAGATGGAGAGGTCCACCTCGGAGAGCCGCACCACCGGATGCGCCGCCGTGAGCGGGAGGTTCGCGCTCTGGGCGAACTGGACGATGGGCCGGAAGCACGCCTCCGCCAGCGCGTCCGCGTCCCCGAGCATGGGCAGCAGCTCCGGATCCTTCCGCTGCCTGATCTGCTCGGCCACCTCCGCCCGCACCATCGAGAGCCACTGAAAGCGCGAGATGTGATCGCGCCGAAGGTGCACGCCCCCCGCGCTGATCGCGCGGCGCAGGTCCATTGCCTGCTCTGGCAGCCACTCGGTCAGCAGCCCGGTGAAGCGGCGCGTGCCCACCGCGTGACGGTTCGCCTCGCCCAGCGCGCTCGCTTCCGTAGAGAGCCGCTCCACCTCGTCGATCAGCCGCTGCTGCGCCACCGACAGGCCGGAACCCGCCTTCGGGCGTGGGGATGCCCTCACCGAAGAAGGAGCAGGCACCGGTGCGGGTGCAGGCCGCGGCTTCGCCTGCTTCGGCGGCTCGGGCAGCGCGCCGTCGTCGTCCTTCGACTTCTTCAGGAATCGGCTGAAGAGGGACCAGCCGATCCAGGCGAAGACGCCGAGGAGCTTGATGAGATCGTCGAGGTCCAGGTCGCTCGCCCTTACGGTTCCCGAGTTGGGGGATTCTTCACCGCGCGCGGATGGTGGCGGCGGTTACCCATCGCACGCGGCGGTCCGAGCACCTCGGCGAGGACGAAGCGCCGCACGAACGCCTCACGGTCCTGGAGGAACCGGAGCACCGGCGGCAGCTTCCCCTCGTCGCCGTCGCGGTTGGGATTGCGCTCGGACACCTTACGCAGCCTCGTTGCCGTTGCCGGACTTGCCGGCTGCGCTGCCCGCGGCGCCCGTCCCGCCCACGCTGCCGGCGATGCCCTGCCGCATGTCCGTGTCGGCCATGACGTTCTTCATGTTGTAGTAGTCGAGCACGCCGAGCTGACCCACACGCAGGGCGTCGGAGATCGCCATCGGGATCTGCGCCTCGGACTCCACGAGCTTGGCGCGCATCTCCTGGGTCTTCGCGCGCATCTCCTGCTCCTGGGCCACCGCGAGCGCGCGGCGGGACTCGGCCTTCGCCTGGGCGACCTGCTTGTCCGCCTCGGCCTGCTCGGCCTGCAGCTTGGCGCCGATGTTCGCGCCGACGTCCACGTCCGCGATGTCCACCGAGAGGATCTCGAACGCCGTCCCCGCATCGAGGCCCCTGCGGAGCACCGACTTGGAGATCATGTCCGGGTTCTCGAGCACCTGCTTGTAGTCGGTCGCAGCGCCGATGGTGGAGACCACGCCCTCACCGACGCGCGCAAGCACCGTGGCCTCGCCGGCGCCACCCACCAGCCGGGCGATGTTCGCGCGCACCGTCACCCGCGCGATGGCGAGGAGCTGGATGCCGTCCTTGGCCACACCGGACACCTTGGGCGTCTCGATCACCTTGGGGTTCACCGACATCGCGACCGCCTCCAGCACGTTGCGGCCGGCGAGATCGATCGCCGCGGCGCGCGAGAAGTCGAGGTCGATGCCCGCCTTCTCCGCGGAGATGAGCGCGTTGACCACCGCCTCCACCCGGCCACCGGCGAGGTAGTGCGCCTCGATCACGTCGATGCCGACCTGAAGGCCCGCCTTCACCGCGGAGATGCGCGCGTTCACGATCTGATCCGGCGGAACCCGGCGCAGCCGCATCGCGATGAGCGAGAGCATGGACACGCCCGCGCCGGACGCCTTGGCGGCGATCCACAGCCGCAGCGGCACCATGTAGAGGACGACGATGACGCCGATGAAGCCGAGGACGCCCAGACCCAGAATCGAAAGCTCTGCCACTTCAACCTCCCTGATAGTTACTGACCGGCTCGACGTAGATCCGCGCGCCTTCCACACGGACGACGCGGACGCGCGAGCCCGCGTCCACGAAATAGCCTTCGCTCACCACATCCAGCTCGCGGTGGGCGAACTGGACGATCCCGGAGGGGCGCAGCGGCGTCGCAGCCGTTCCTTCGGCGCCCACCTCCACGTCCGCCCGCTGGCTGGCGGTGCCGGATTGAACCTCGTTGAGCACCAACGCCTTCCCGGCTGCCGACCGGGGCAGGTACCAGAGCAGCCCGCCGACCGCGAGGATTGCGAGCCCGAAGGCCGACGCCCCCTCGGCCGCGCCGAGCTTCCACCACGCAAGGCCCACCGCGCCCACCAGCGCCGCCACGCCCATCACCCCCACCACGCCGAAGCCGGGGAGGATGAAGATCTCGACCGCCAGCAGCAGCAGCCCCACCGCGAACACCAGCGCGACGATCAGCAGCCAGCTCATGCGGAGACCTTCTCCTCGCCCGCTTCTTCGAGCTCGCGGACGATGCAGCGGTTGTCCTGAATGCGCACCACCCGGATCCGGCCGCCTGCCTGCACGAAGCCGCGTTCGACCCGCGCCTCCACCCGCTTGTTGAGCACCTCGACCCGGCCGATGGGCCTCAGATCCGTCAGCGCCACGCCCTCCTGATCGACGAGGGCCAGAAGGCCGATGCCCTTCTCCGAAGGCTCCGGCGTGGCGATCACCGTCTCGAGCACGAAGGACCGCCCGTAGCGCGTCTGCGGACCGAACTTGAGCATCAGGCCCAGCGCCACCGCCGCGACGAGGAACGCGCCGAAGACCTTCGCCAGCGCCCGCGGCAGCAGCCCCGCGCTCCACGCCACGTCGAGCGGCATGCGGTCCAGGCTCACCAGCGCGAGCACCAGGCCGATGAGCACCAGCTTGAGGCCCACCACGCCGAACACGTGCCCGGGGAACGCGAACTCCAGCGCGATGAAGACGACGCCGAGCCCGACCAGCACCAGCTCCACCCACCCCGCGAGGTTGACGATGTTGTGGCCGACGAAGAAGAGCCCGAGGCAGAGCAGGCCGAACAACATCGCCGTGCCCTGCATGGGCTGGAACACCTCCACCGCGATCCCCGCGATGCCGAGCACCATGAGGACGATCGCCACCGTGGGATCGGAGAGGAACCGCGCCAGCGCCTCGGGACCGGTGGGGCGCGCCTTCTCCACCCGCGGCTGCTCCCGCCCGACGGCCTCCCACAGCTCCGCCTCGTCCGCGGCCTTCCGGTCGACCATCCCGAACTCGACCGCCCTGTCGGTGTCCAGGGTGAGCAGGTGCTCGGCGTCCACCAGGCCGGGGATCTCCACCTCCAGATCCACCATCGCCTCGGCGACGAGTGGGTTTCGTCCCTGCATCTTCGCCGTGGTCGCCATCTCCTGGCGCATGTAGCTCACGACCTTCGCGTCCACCGCCTTCATGTCGCCGCTGGTGGTGAGCTGCACCGGCGTGGCCGCGCCCAGGGTCCCGCCCGGCGCCATCACCACCCAGTCGCAGGCCAGCGAGATCAGCGCGCCGGCGGAGATGGCCCGCGGCTTCACCCAGCACACGGTGCGCGCCTTCGTGGCCAGCAGCGCGTCCCGGATGACCAGCGCGGCGTCCAGCCGGCCACCGAGCGTGTTGATCTCCAGCAGCACGGTCTCGCCCTCGCGGTGCTCCTCCAGCACGCGCTTCACGAAGGCGGCAAGTCCGGGGTCCACCGTCTCGTGCAGCTCCACGCGCGTCACCCGTCCGGACTGCGGCAGCTCGGGGAGCGTGCGTGGGACGCCGGGCTCATACGCGCCGGACGCCCGGCCGCTGCCCATGGACTGCGCCAGCACGCTCGCCCCGCACAACACGAGCGCGCCGTAGAGGGCGAGCCGGAGAGGCGCGAGGGGAGGGCGGCGGCGCATGTGAAGGCCCGAATAACAGGCGGGCGCCCCCAGCGAAAGCGAACCGGCCGGCCTGCCTGCCCGGCCGGAGCGGCGAGGTGCCCCGGACGCGCTCCGTGCGTCGCGTTGCCGCGCCCTGCCCGCGTGGCCACCTGAACGGGAGCAGCCGAAAGGAGCCGACCGACATGCGCATCCACCCGCTCAACTGCATCTCGAGCTGCCCGTTGGGCGGCGCGCTCATGGACGGGGAGACGAAGGACAGCCTGCGCGGGCGGCTCACCTGCACCTGCCTGCTGGTCGAGACGGCGGGCTCGCTCGTGCTGGTGGACACCGGCTTCGGGCTGCGCGACGTGGCGAATCCGCGCACGCGCCTGAGCCAGTTCTTCCTCCAGATGCTGAAGCCCGGGTTCCGCGAGGAGATGACGGCGATCCGCCAGATCGAGCGCATGGGCTTCGATCCCCATGACGTGCGCGACATCGTGCTCACGCACCTCGACTTCGATCACGCCGGCGGGCTCGACGACTTCCCGTGGGCGAAGGTCCACATGATGCGCAACGAGCGCGATCACGCGGTGGCGCAGGAGACGTGGCTCGACCGACAGCGCTTCCGGCCGCAACAGTGGTCGACGCAGGCCAACTGGCGCGTCTACGAGAGCGGGGAGGGCGAGCCGTGGTTCGGCTTCGACTGCGTGCGCGACATCGACGGGCTGCCGCCGGAGCTCCTCATGGTCCCGCTGGTGGGCCACACCTTTGGCCACGCGGGGATCGCGCTGCACGCCAACGGCAAGTGGCTGCTCAACGCGGGCGACGCGTACTTCTACTGGCGCGAGATGGACGTGAACCGGCCCTGGTGCACCCCGGGTCTGCGCTCGTACCAGGCGCTGATGGAGAAGGACCGCAAGGCGCGGCTGTGGAACCAGGATCGCCTGCGGGACCTCAAGCGCGCGTGGAGCCACGAGGTCGAGATCTGCTGCTCGCACGACCCGCATGAGTTCCGCGCGCTCTCGCGACGGGAGCCGGAGGAGCCGGCGCCGAGGCTGGCCACGTTCGCGACCGGTGAGCTGAACTGGAACGAGCGTCCCGGCCCCGCGCCCCGGTCAAGGCTCTGAGAGCGACTGGACGAGCGCGTCCATCAGTCGAATCGTCTCCACCTCCGCGGCTTCCAGCAGCGGGAGGTCCCGTGACAGGAGCTCTGCTTCGGTGCGGCCGGCGCGCTCGACAGCGTCGGGATGGGCCTTCATCCATTGCGCGAAGGTCTCCGGCGCTGCCTCCGGGTGGGTGAGGATCCCCACCGCCCGTCCGCGCACACCGATCCGGAAGATCTCCTGCGGATGACGAGGAGACGAAGCGAGCGACACCGCGCCCGCGATGGGCTCGAAGCGATCTCCATGCCACGCGGCGAGGTGCAGCGAGCGGCCGTCCTTCAGCGTCACCCGCTCGGCGCCGACGAACATCCCCTTCGGGTCCGGCCCCACGTGTGAGCCCGCCGCCTGCGCGATCATCTGCGCGCCGAGGCACACGCCCAGCACCGGCCGCTCGTCACGCAGACGCTGCTCCACCAGCGCGAGCTCCTCGCGAAGGAACGGGTGGGCGTCGAGCTCGTACATGCCCATGTACCCGCCGAGCACCACCACGAGATCCGCCTGCGCATCCTCCGCGCGGACCTCCCGGAACCGCTCTTCGATGAGGTAGCCCGCGCGCTCCAACGGTCCCCGAAGACGCCCCAACGTCACCGGTTCGCTGTGCTGAAAGACCACCGCCGTTCTCACGTCCAAACCTCTCGTGGGCCGCTACCCGCGAAATCCGTCCGTCGCCTCTACCAGTGCCGAGGTGATCCCCGGCTCGTTGGCCGAGTGCCCCGCGTCGGGCACGACGACCAATCTGGATCCGGGCCAGGCCTTGTGCAGCTCCCACGCGCTCTGCGGCGGACAGACGACGTCGTAGCGGCCCTGGACGATCACGCAGGGCAGGTGGCGAATCCGCGCGACCCCGTCGAGCAGCGCGCCGTCGTGGGGGAGGAAGGCGCCGTGGACGAAGTAGTGGCACTCGATCCGCGCGAAGGCGAGCGCGAACGCGTCACCGCTGGTCCTGGCCACCAGGTCCGCATTGGGGATCAAGCAGCTCGTGCGTCCCTCCCACACGCTCCACGCCTTCGCGCAGGCCAGGCGCACCTCGGGATCGTCACCGGTCAGGCGGCGGTGATACGCGCGAAGCAGATCGTCGCGCTCGCCGGGAGGGATGGTCTCGAGGAAGGCCTCCCACGCGTCGGGGAAGAGGCGGCTGGTGCCCTTCTGGTAGAACCAGTCGATCTCCCACTTGCGCAGGAGGAAGATCCCCCGCAGCACCAGCGCGGAGACCCGGTCCGGGTGCGCCTGCGCGTAGGTCAGCGAGAGCGTGCTGCCCCACGAGCCGCCGAAGAGCATCCACCGGTCGATCCCGAGGTGCGTGCGCAGCCGCTCGATGTCGGCGACGAGATCCCAGGTGGTGTTCCACTCGAGCGACGCATGGGGCGTGCTCCGGCCGCAGCCGCGCTGGTCGAAGAGGACGATCCGGTAGCTCGCGGGGTCGAAGAAGCGGCGCTGCTTCGCCTCCGTTCCTCCCCCCGGGCCGCCGTGCAGGAAGAGGACGGGCTTTCCCTCCGGATTGCCCGACTCCTCCCAGTAGATCGTGTGCCCACCGGTGACCTCGAGCATCCCCGTGCGGTTCGGCTCGATGGCCGGATAGAGCGTTCTCACATGTCCTCTTTCTCGCAGCGCTCGACTACTTCGCGCGCGGCTTCGTCCGGACGAGCATGTCCGTCAGGCGGTCCGTCATCCCAAGGTGATGCGCCGAAGCCTGCAGGAGCTGGCGCTCCCTCTTGTCCACCAGGCCATCCACCATCGCCATGTCGATCAACGCCTGGAGGAAGGCCTCCGCCTCCGGGCTTCCCGGCTGCACCAGCGCACCGAAGCCCGAAGGTCCGCGGCGCAACCACTCCTCGACCTCCGGCCACGGGACCTGCCAGCGCTGCGCGCACATGCGGAGCAGCTTGCGTTCGCGATCGTCCACGCGCCCGTCCGCCGCGGCCATCGCCGCCATCACCGAGAGCAGGCGCTTGCGCTCGGCGAGATCGAGCAACCGGTCGGTGCCTTCGTCCAGCACCGGTGCGGCCTGCCCCCGGCTCGCAGAAGGCGCGCGCCAGCTCTCCCAGGTGCGGGCATCCTCGAGCACCCAGTCCGCGCTCCCCTGCGACAGGTCCGCCGAGCAGAAGTCACAGATGGACGTGAGCGTATCGGTGAGCGGCGCGTTGCAGTTCGGGCACCGGGACGTGGCCATCCCGTTCTTCGGGTTGGACGTCGCGCCGGCCGCACGCGTGAGCACGAACATCCAGCGCTGGTGGACCGGTGGCCTTCGTGGCGGCGTCTCCCCCTGATTCACCGTCTCCACCTGGGCGCTCCAGCGGATCTCCACCTGCGCCTCGTCGCGTCCGTCCTCCGCTTGCCTCAGCCCGAGCACGCGCACCCCGCCCACCGCCGCACGCAGATGGTGCCGCTCCCGGCGAGCGCTGCGCAGCGCCTCGATGTCCGCGCCGAGGTGCTGGACGAACTTCGCCGAGGCCAGCTTGGCCAGCTCGCGCGGCTCGGCGTGACTCTGCGCGGTGATCCACTTCCAGAAGATGAGCGAGGCGCGGTCCTCGAGCACCTCCACCGAGAACGCGGGGTCCCGCGCCTGCAGCTCCCCCAGACCCGCCGGCCGATGGTGCGCCCCCACATGCTCCACGCCCTGGGTGATCTGCGAGAGCGTCCAGTCGTAGTTGCCGCTGTTCACCACCGCGCCGCAGTACTCGCAGTTGTTGGTGTGCCCGCCGCTGAAGGGCGCGCCGCAGTTGGGACACTTCCCCTGGAACACGTCCTGGCCGATCTTCGTCTGCGCGCCCATCCGGCGGACGAAGGACCAGACCTCGATGAAGGGCTGCAGCGGGATCTGGGCCGCCTTCGCGCGCGCCTGATCATCGCTGGCGTTGGCCGGCGCTTCGGTGTCCCGGGCCCGGGCGTGGAAGCGCAGGTGCACCGTGTCGAAGCCGTCGCTCTGCTCGAGGCCGATGAGCGAGACGTCGAGGATCTCCATGTCCGCCGACGCCGGGCGCACGCCCTGCCGCGTCATCAGATCGAGCTGAGACACCAGCCGCTGGTAGGTCGCATCCGAGAGCAGCGGGCGGATGGGCGTGAGGTCATGGCGCGACCACGCCTGCTGCGACTGGAGGAACGTCCTCGTCGCGTGGTCGTAGAGGGCGGGGAGAACGAACCGGGGATCCTTCTGCTGGAGCTGCGCCACCCAGGCCTGCTGCTGCGCCTCGTTGACCTGCGTCCTGCGCTGGCCCTCCGCGAGCTGGAACGCCTGCTGCGTCTTGCGGTCGGGACCGTTGCGGACCTTCGCCCAGTAGTACCAGACCCCGCCCACCCCGAGCAGCGGGCACATGACGTGCGGGTACTCGATGGTGAGGCGGACCACGAGCCAGATGAGCTCGATGGGGACGCCGTCACCGGAGCTGGAGCTGCTCGATCGGGAGTCGGCGACGTAGTTGTCACCGCCACCGATGCGGGCGAGCGCTGCGAGCGGGATGAGCAGGAAGACGGGCGCGAGCCACGCCCAACGGCGCCAACGCGGGGGCAACATGGGGCGCGGACTGTAGCAGAGCCCGCATTCTTGCCTTCGCCTTCGTCGCCGCCTATCAGCACCGGCCATGAGCACCGGCAACGCGGAGATCCTCGTCGAGAGGAAGGGCGCAGTCGAGGTCTGGACCATCAACGGCGAGGCGCGCCGCAACGCGATCAGCCGCGCGATGCTGAGCGAGCTGGCGGGCAACGTCCGGCGCGTGAGCGAGCGCAGTCCCGACGGGAGCCTGAACGAGACGCGGGTGGTGGTGCTGACCGGCGCGGGCGACAAAGCCTTCTGCGCCGGCGCGGATCTGAAGGAGCGCGCGGGCATGAGCGAGCCGGAGGTCCGCACCTTCCTCACCACGCTGCGGCAGACCCTGCGCGCGCTGGAGCTGTCGGACTGCGTGTTCATCGCCGCGATCAACGGCAGCGCGTTCGGCGGCGGGACGGAGCTGTCCCTGGCGTGCGATCTCCGGGTGGCGGCGCCGCACGCGGAGCTGGGCCTGACCGAGGTGCGGATCGGGATCATCCCCGGCGGCGGCGGCACGCAGCGCCTGTCCCGGCTGATCGGCCCGGGACGCGCGAAGGAACTCATCCTCACCGGCCGGCGCATCGGCGCGGAGGAGGCGTTCGGGTTCGGCCTGGTGAACAAGGTCGCGCCGCCGGGCGGGCTGCTGGAGACGGCGCTCGCCTTCGCTTCGGCGATCGTGGAGGCCGCACCCGTAGCGGTGGCCACGGCGAAGCACGCGGTGGACGAGGGGTACGCCCTCGAGCTCGACCGCGCCCTGGAGCTGGAGCTGCAGAAGTACGAGCGCGTGCTGGCCACCGAGGATCGCCTCGAGGGCCTGCGCGCGTTCGCCGAGAAGCGGCCGCCGAGGTTTCAGGGGAGGTGAGGACGGGCCTCGCCCTCCCTTGAAGCCGGCCGAGCCCGGTGCCGTGATGGCTATGCGTGGGCCGCGGCCTGGGTCTGACCGAAGTCGTCGCGGTGCATGAGCCCGCCGGCCTTGTCCTTGATGGTCTGGCGGAAGTCCTCGCCGCGCATGGGCGCGAAGGTCATGGCCGCGAGCGCGCCGAGGCCCGCGCCGGCGATGAGGAGCAGGCCGGTCCCGAGCGTTGCGCGGCCGGGCGAGTAGGTGGTGAGTCCGACCTTGTTGAGCATGCGCTTCTTGTCCCAGTCGATGTTCTTCAGCATCCGACGGGCCTTCCGCGCCTGCTTCGCGTAGTCGATCTCCGCGAGCTTCTTCGCCTCCTTCATCACGATGGTGAAGAGGTAGCTCTTGAAGAGCTTGTTGGCGGTCTTCGTCATCTTCATCGTTCGTCCCTCCCGGTCTCCCGGACCCCAAAGCCCAGCCCGCACGGCACACGACGCACCGCGCGAGCGCGAACTGTGTGCAAGGTAGGGATGCTCCCCGGGAAGGGAAGCGCGGCGCCCGAAGGTGAACAGCGCGGGCGGGGACGCGGATCGCGCAAGGACCTGTGCCCGACCGCGGGCCATCTGGTATGTGCGGCGGCCATGTCCTTCGACGAAACGCTGATTGCGAAGATCCGGCAGGTGGAGCAGGGCGGCGCGGCGCGCTACCACGAGAAGAACAAGGAGCAGGGCAAGCTCTTCGCGCGCGAGCGCATCGCCATGCTGCTCGACGCGGACTCCTTCGTCGAAGACGGCAAGCTCGCCAACAACGGCGCGGCAGATCTTCCTTCAGACGGCGTGGTGACCGGGATCGGCCGGGTCGATGGGCGGCCGGTGGCGGTGATGGCGAACGACTCGACGGTGAAGGCCGGGTCGTGGGGCGCGCGGACGGTGGAGAAGATCCTCCGCATCCAGGAGCACGCCAAGGCGCTGCAGATCCCGCTCTTCTACCTGGTGGACTCGGCCGGCGCGCGGATCACCGACCAGGTGGACATGTTCCCCGGCCGCCGTCACGCGGGGCGCATCTTCTACAACGAGGTGGGGATGTCGGGAGAGATCCCGCAGATCTGCCTGCTCTTCGGACCCTCTGCGGCGGGCGGCGCGTACATCCCGGCCTTCTGCGACATCGTCATCATGGTGGAGGGCAACGCGTCGATGTACCTCGGCTCGCCGCGGATGGCGGAGATGGTGATCGGCGAGAAGGTCACGCTGGAGGAGATGGGCGGCGCCCGGATGCACTGCAGCGTGTCCGGCGTGGGCGACGTGCTGGTGAAGACCGAGCAGGAGGCCATCGCCTTCGCCCGGAACTATATTTCCTATTTCCCCTCCAACTTCCGGCAGCTCCCCCCGCGCGCGGAGCCCAAGGCGCCGAAGAAGTCCGGCAAGCGGATCGAGGAGATCATCCCGCCGGATCAGAACAAGCCCTTCGACATGTACGCGCTGATCAACGAGCTGGTGGACGAGGGATCGTGGATCGACATCAAGCGCCTCTTCGCGCAGGAGCTGATCACCGGCATCGGCCGGATCGACGGGCACCCGGTGGGCATCGTGGCGAACCAGCCCAAGTACAAGGGCGGGGTGCTCTTCGTGGACAGCGCGGACAAGGCGGCCCGCTTCATCTGGCTGTGCGACGCCTTCAACATCCCGCTGCTCTACCTGGCGGACGTGCCGGGCTTCATGATCGGCACCAAGGTCGAGCGGGCCGGGATCATCCGCGCCGGCGCGAAGATGATCAGCGCGGTGAGCGAGGCCACGGTCCCGAAGATCAGCGTGGTGGTCCGCAAGGCCTACGGCGCCGGCCTCTACGCCATGAGCGGCCCGGGCTTCAATCCGGACTGCACGCTCGCGCTGCCGCAGGCGATGATCGCGGTGATGGGCCCGGAGGCGGCCGTGAACGCCGTCTACGCCAACAAGATCGCCGAGAAGCCGGAAGGGGAGCGCACCGAGTACGTCCAGAAGCTCCGCGACGACTACCGGGCGGACGTGGACATCTACAAGCTGGCCGCCGAGCTGGTGGTGGACGAGATCGTGCCGGGCGAGTCACTGCGCGACGAGCTCCGGAAGCGCTTCACCCTCTACGTGAACCGGATCAACCCCGCCGCCGCGACGCGGAAGAAGCACAGCGTGTACCCGGTGTAGTTGGAGGACTCCGCAGCCGGCGCTGAGGACGGCCGGCAGGCATGGCGTTGCGATGGCCTTGGGCCATGGCTATCTTCTGGCCATGTCGAGAACCGTCAACGTCGCGGAGCTGAAGGACGGGCTGAGCCAGTACCTCCGGTTGGTCCAGCAGGGCGAGACGATCCTGATTCGCTCCAGGGATCGAATCGTCGCCCGGCTCGAGGCAGCGCACGGGCCCTCGCGCGACGAGGATGACGACGAGGCGTGGAAGTCCCGGCTCGAGGCAAAGGGGATCATTCGCAGAGGCAAGGGGCCTGTCACGACGAAGCTGCTGGGCGAGCCCCTGAATGTGGATGCCGACCTCGGGGGCGCGGTTCGGGAGGAGCGCGAGGAAGGCTGGTGAGGTTCTGGGACACGTCGGCGCTGGTGCCCCTCCTCATCAATGAGCAGGGCTCGAAGGCCGCACGGCAGTGGCTGCAGGAGGACGACGACCTCGTCTTGTGGACGCTGACGCCGACGGAGCTGTGCTCGGCGATCTGGCGCCGCGCGCGTGCAGGGCGGCTCACGGAAGAGCAGGCACGTGAGCTCGAGCAGCGGGTCGCGGCGTTGTCCGAGCAGGCGTCGCTCATCGGTGACGTGGACGGCGTGAAGCGCGTGGCTGCTCGTCTCCTGAGGGTTCATCCACTCCGGGCGGCCGATGCACTTCAGCTCGCGGCAGCCCTGGCGTGGGCGGAAGGGGATCCCCGAGCGCGCGTCCTCCACACGCTCGATGTCCAGCTCGCTGCCGCGGCACGGCGAGAAGGATTCGACGTTCCTTAGCGTGCTGACCGGACCCGGACCCTGTGCTAATGCCCGGCCCGCATGCAGATCGAGCTCCCCGACAGCCACCGCGCCCTTCAGTCCGCCCTCCACGACTTCTGCGAGAAGCGGGTCAAGCCCTTCGCCCGAGAGTGGGACGCCCACGAGCAGTTCCCCATGGAGGTCGTGCGCGAGCTCGGCCAGATGGGGGTGATGGGGATGCTGGTCTCCGAGGAGTACGGCGGCGCCGGGATGGACGCGTTGGCGGTGGCGGTGGCGGTGGAGGAGATCGCCCGCTACGACGGCTCGCTGGCCCTCACGGTGGCCTCGCACAACGGCCTGGGCACCTCCCACATCCGCGTCTTCGGCAACGACGCGCAGCGGAAGAAGTACCTGCCGAAGCTGGCCACTGGCGAGTGGCTCGGCGCCTGGGGCCTGACGGAGCCCGGAAGCGGCAGCGACGCCGCGGGCATGAAGACCACGGCCGTCAAGAAGGGCGATGGCTGGGTCCTCAACGGCGCCAAGATGTTCATCACCCAGGGCACGGTGGGCGACGTGTTCGTGGTGCTGGCGGTGACGGACGCGTCGAAGAAGCAGCGTGGGATCACGGCGTTCGTCCTCGAGAAGGGGATGCCGGGATTCTCCCAGCGCGCCATCCACGGGAAGCTCGGGATGCGCTCCTCGGACACGGCCGAGCTGATCATGGAGAACGTCGAGGTCCCCGACTCGCACCGGGTGGGCGAGGTCGGCCAGGGCTTCATCGACACGCTCAAGGTGCTCGACCGCGGCCGGATCACCATCGGCGCCCTGAGTGTGGGCCTGCTCCGCGGCGCGCTGGAGGAGTCGATCCAGTACTCGAAGGACCGCACCGCCTTCGGCCAGCCCATCGGCGAGTTCCAGGCGCTGCGCTTCATGATGGCCAACATGCGCACAGACCTCGAGGCGTCGCGGCTGCTGGTGCATCGCGCGGCGTGGCTCGCGGACAACGGGAAGCCGTACACGACCGAGGCCTCGATGGCGAAGCTCTTCGCCTCGGAGGCGGCCACCCGCGCGTGCGCCAACGCGGTGCAGATCCACGGCGGCTACGGCTACACCCGCGAGTTCCCGGTCGAGCGCTACCTGCGGGACGCGAAGCTCTGCGAGATCGGCGAGGGCACCAGCGAGATCCAGCGGTCGATCATCTCCCGCGAGCTCTTCAAGGGCTGACGGGGAGCAGACGAGATGACGAACCAGAAAGGCCTCGCGAAGCGGGTCCTCGCGAAGGACATCCGCGCCGCCTCGCGCTTGATGCGGCTCATCGACGACGCGGATCCCATCGCGATCCCCGAGCTGCAGGCGCTCTTCCCGAAGACGGGCAACGCGCGGGTGATCGGCATCACCGGCTCGCCCGGCGCCGGCAAATCCACGCTGACCGACCGGCTCATCGCCCAGTACCGCAAGCAGGGGAAGACGGTGGGCGTGCTGGCGGTGGACCCGACCAGTCCCTTCACCGGCGGCGCGATCCTCGGCGACCGGATCCGGATGCAGGAGCACGCCACCGATCCGGACGTGTTCATCCGCTCGCTGGCCACGCGCGGGAACCTCGGCGGCCTCTCCCGTGCGACCGGCGACTGCATCCACGTGATGGACGCGATGGGCCTCGACGTGATCATCGTCGAGACGGTGGGCGTGGGGCAGGACGAGATCGACATCGCCCAGATGGCGCACACCACCATCGTGGTCGCGGTGCCGGGGATGGGCGACGACATCCAGGCGATCAAGGCGGGCATCCTCGAGGTCGCGGACGTCTTCGCGGTGAACAAGTCGGACCTCGACGGCGCGGACAGGATGGTCCGCGAGCTGCGCTCGATGCTGGAGCTGCGGCACGCGGTCCGTGCGCACCCGGGCGATCACGACAAGGCGCACCGGATGATCGGCCACGGCGCTCCCAGGAAGCCCGCGCAGAAGACCGAGCCCACCGAGTGGGAGCCGCCCATCCAGAAGGTGATCGCCT